>JANMHY010000080.1:0-1614 GCA_031375525.1 Burkholderiales bacterium | reverse complement strand
GCCGAGCCGAGCATTTCCTGCGCGTGGGCCACGCTGGTGGCGAGGCGATCGCCGCCGAGCATGCGCGCCACTTCGGCCACGCGCGCTTCGCCGGCCACGGCTTGCACGTCGCTTTGCGTGCTCTTGCCGCGTGCCTGCTTGCTGACGACGAAGTGGTGATCGCCGCAGGCCGCCACCTGCGCCAGGTGCGTCACCGCGAGCACCTGCCGTGAATTTCCGGATTGGCCGAGCTGCTTCATCAAGCGGCCCACGGTGTCTGCCACCGCGCCGCCGATGCCGGCGTCGATCTCGTCGAAGATCAGCGTGGCCGCGCCGTCAGTCGTTCTTGCTGTCGTCACCGCAATCGCCAGCGCCAGACGAGACAGCTCACCGCCCGACGCCACCTTGGCCAATGCACGCGGCGTGCTGCCGGCGTGGCCGGCGACGCGCAGCTCGACGCTCTCCAGGCCGAACGACTGCGGTTCGTCCTGCGCGATCAGCGCCACCTCGAAGCGGCCGCCGGCCATGCCGAGCTGCTGCATCGCCTGCGTCACCGCATCGGCGAGCTTCGGCGCGGCCAACTTGCGCGCCTTGCCGACACGCTGTGCCTCGCCGCGCCACGCGCGCTCGGCGTCGGCGGCGGCGCGTTCGAGTGCGGCGCTGTCGGTGGCGGCATCGAGCTGCACCAGTTCGGCGCGCCAGCTTGTCAGCAGCGCCGCCAGCTCTTCGGGCGGACGACGGAATCGCCGCGCCAGGCCGATCCAGGCCGACAGACGCGCGTCGAGCTCAGCCAGGCGTTGCGGGTCGATGTCGGCATGCTGCAAGTACGCGGACAGCGAATGCGCGGCATCCGTCAACTGCGCATGCGCGCTTTGCAGCACCTCGGCGATGGGCAAGAGGCGGGTGTCGATGCGCGCCGCTCCCTGCAGCGCCTCGGCAGCGCGCAGCGTCAAGGCCGCGGCGTTGGTGTCGGCGTCCGTGGTCGCGTCGAGCGCGCCTTGCGCCGCTTCGATCAAGGTCTGCGCATGCGCCAGGCGCGTGTGCTCGGCGTTGATCTCGGGCCACTCGCCATCAGCCGGCGCCAGGCGATCGACTTCACCGATCTGCCATGCCAATCGCTCGCGTTCGCGCTCGATCTCGGCGCTTTGCGTGCGAGCGCGTTCGAGCGCTGCGGCGGCGCCTTTCCACTGCACCCACAGCGCCGTCAGCGGCGCCAGATCGACGCCGGCCTCGCCGTCCAGCAACGCACGCACGGCGGCCGGCCGCGTCAGGCTTTGCCACGCGTGCTGGCCGTGAATGTCGACCAGCGCATCGGCGGCTTCACGCAATTGCGTCACCGTCGCCGGGCTGCCGTTGATCCAGGCGCGGCTCTTGCCTTGCGCGTCGATCGTGCGCCGCAGCAGCAGCGTGTCGTTCGAGTCGAAGCCGGCGTCTTCGAGCCACGGCGCGAGCACGGCAGGCGCGTCGAACTCGGCGGCGATCTCGGCGCGCGCCGCGCCCTCGCGTACGACAAGCGCGTCGCCGCGCGAGCCCAATGCGAGTTGCAGCGCGTCGATCAGGATCGACTTGCCGGCCCCCGTCTCGCCCGTGAGCACGGTGAAGCCGTCGCCGAGCTCGACCTCAAGCTTGTCGACG
>JANMHY010000594.1:0-8425 GCA_031375525.1 Burkholderiales bacterium | reverse complement strand
GGAGATCGTTGCGCCGGCGCCGCCGGTGGCACGCCCACCCGCCGCAGCGCCGCGGCCGAACCCGCTCGAGCCGATCAAACAATGGTTCTTCGGCGGCAACACCATCGTCAAGGCCGGCGTCGGCATCCTCTTCATCGGCCTGGCCTTCCTCGCCAAGTTCGCCAGCGAGCATGTGCACGTGCCGATCGAGTTACGGCTGGCCGGCATCGGCGCTGCTGCGATCGCGCTGCTGGCTGTCGGCTGGCGCCTGCGCCACCAGCGCCCTGCCTATGCGCAGGTGCTGCAAGGCGGCGCGGTGGCGGTGCTGTACCTGACGCTGTTCGTCGCCTTCCGTTTCTACGGCGTGCTCGCGGTGACGCCGGTGTTCGTGCTGATGGTCGCCGTGGCTGCACTCGGCGCCGCGCTCGCGGTGCTGCAGGACGCGCGCGCGCTGGCCGTCATCGGCGCGCTCGGCGGCTTTGCGACGCCGCTGCTGGTCGCAACAGGCAGCGGCAACCATGTGGCCCTCTTCAGCTACTACCTCGTACTCGACCTCGGCATCGCGCTCGTCGCCTGGCACCGCACCTGGCGCTCGCTGAACCTGATCGGCTTTCTCGGCACCTTCGTCGTCGCCACCGCCTGGGGCGTGCTCAAGTACCAGAGCGACAACTACGCAACGAGCCAAGGCTTCCTGATTGCGTTCTTCGTGCTCTTTGTTGCCATCATGCTGATGCCGCTGCGCCAGAAGGCGGCCACGAACGAGAAGCCGCTGCCGACCGACGCCTGGGTGCAGGGCGCGCTGCTGTTCGGTCTTCCCACCATCACCTTCGTGCTGCAGCATGGCCTGGTGCGCCACACCGAGTACGGCACGGCGGTCGCGGCGCTCGTGCTCGCGGTGTTCTATATCGGCATGGCGACGTGGATGCGCTCGCAGCCGCGCCTGGCGGCAGCCTTCGAAGGCAGCCTGGCCGTCGGCACCGTCTTCACGACGCTGGTGATTCCGTTCGCGCTCGACGCGCGCAGCACCGCCGGCGCCTGGGCGCTCGAAGGCGCGGGCCTCGTCTGGCTCGGCCTGCGCCAGTCGCGTCGCATCGCGCGTGCCTTCGGCTATGCGCTGCTGGTGCTGGCGGGTGTGGCGATGGCTTTCGGCTTCGAACGCCACGGCGCGCCGACGGCGGTCTTCAACGCCTACCTGTTCAACGCGTTGATGGCGGCAGCGGCTTCGCTGGCAGCGGCGCTGTTCATCGCGCGCAGCGTGCAGCGCGACGCCGCTGCTTTGATGCCCAACGAGTCCGTTGCCGAGCCGCTGCTGATCGGTGCGGCCACGCTGTGGCTGCTCGGTGCCGCGTCGCTGCAGATCGATCACTTCGTGACGCCGCGCTTCGAACTCGCGGCCTGGCTCGTCAGCGTCAGTGCGATCGCGCTGCTCTATGCGCTGCTGTCGCTGCGACTGCACTGGCCGCGCATCGCGCTGCCGGTGATCGCGCACGCACCGCTGATGGCGCTGGCCAGCCTCACGCTGGCGGTGACGCTGGCGCGCCCGCTCGAGCATGGTGGCTGGTGGGCGTGGCCGATCGCGTTTGCCGTGCATGCGCTCGTGCTGTGGCGCCTCTCGCCGCGGTGGCCCGCTGCCGCGCGCGACGCGGTGCATGCGATCGGCGTGCTCGTGCTCGCGCTGCTCGGCGCCTTGCAGGGCCGCGCGCTGACGATCGACTGGGGCGACGCCCTGAGCGCCTGGGGCTGGCTCGGTTGGCTCGCCGCACCTGCCGTGTTGTTGATGCTGCTGCCGCGCCCCGGCCTCTTGCGCCGCTGGCCGGTGAGCGCGGCGCCGGTGGCGTACCAATGGATCGCAGCAGCGCTGCTCGCCGCCGGCCTGTTGCTGTGGACGCTGCTGGCCAACATCGCCTCCAACGGCGCAGCACTTCCGCTGCCTTATGTGCCGCTGATCAACCCGCTGGACATCGGCGTGGCTGCGGCGCTGCTCGCGGTGGTGCTGTGGTTGCGCAGCGAGCCGGCGCGCGAGAAGTGGGCCGCGCAGCCCGGCGTGCCGATCGCGCTCGTCGGCGGCGCGGCCTTCGTCTGGCTGAACGCGATGCTGGTGCGCGGCTTCCACCACTTCGGCGACGTGCCGTTCCGCTTCGACGCGTGGACGCATTCGCTGGCCGTGCAGACCGGCATCACGCTGCTCTGGACCACTACCGCGCTGGTGTTGATGTGGCTGTCCGCACGACGTTCGATGCGCCTGCCGTGGATGACGGGCGCCGCGCTGCTGGCCGCCGTCGTCGCCAAGCTGGTGCTGGTCGATCTCTCCGCCACCGGCACGGTGACGCGCATCGTCTCCTTCATCGGCGTCGGCGTGTTGATGCTGGTCATCGGTTATGTCGCGCCGCTGCCGGGGCGGGGCCAACAGGAGCAACAGCATGCGTAGCGTTTTCTTTCTTGGCGCGGTTCTTCTGGCCGCAGCGGCGAGCGCCGCCGACGAGCCGGCGTTTCGCTACGCGGCGCCGATCACCGTGTCATCGCCCGGCGCGTTCGTTCAACTGCCGCTGCCGGCCGCCGCTTATGGCCGCAGCGCGAGCGCGAACCTCGCCGATCTGCGCATCGTCGATGCGCGCGGCGAGCGCGTGCCGTTTGCCGTGCTCGCGCCGCGCCAGCCCGAAGCGCAAACAACCGAGCAGCAGCGCGACGCCACGCTCTACCCACTGCCCGCCAAGCCCGCGGCCGATGGCACGTGGCCTGCGCCGATCGAAGTCACGGTTGAGGGCGATCGCATCAGCGTCAAGCGCCTCGCGGCGGGCGCAACGACCGCGCCCGTCACGCAGTCCGCCGGCTGGTTGTTCGATCTCGGCGAACGCCAACGCGACGACCCACCGCCGCAATCGCTGCGCATCGCGTGGAGCGGCCCGGCCGAGTTCACCGCGGCGTTCCGCTTCGACAGCAGCGACGACCTGCGCCAATGGCGCAGCGGCGGCAGCGGCCAGTTGATGGCGCTCGCCTCACCGGCCGGCCCGCTGACGCAGCCGACGCTCGTGCTCGGCGCCAACCCCGGCCGCTTCGGGCGCCTGGTGTGGACCGACGCGGCCACCGCGCCGCAGGTCAGTGCCGCCAAGGTGATCGCCGCGCAGCACGGCAGCAAGGTGCTCGATGCGCCGGTGATCATCGTCGCGTCGCCGAGCGCCGAGCCCGCAGGCAAGACCGCTGCCGACGCGGCCTCGCCGCGTGCACTGCACTTCGACCTCGGCGGCACGCTGCCGATCACCCAGCTCGACCTGCGCTGGACCAGCGGCACGCTCGTTGCGCCGGTGCGACTGCAAGCGCGCGACGATGCCCACGAGCCGTGGCGTGAACTCGGCGCCGCCGTGTTCTACCGCTTGGAGCGCGGCACCGAGGTCGCAAGCTCGCCGCCGTTCACCGTCACCACCCAGGTGCGCTACGTGCGCGTGCTGCCCGACCCGCGCGCCGCCGCGCTCGACGCCGCGCAAACCCAACTCGTCGTGCAAGCGCCGCTGGCCAGCCTGGTCTTCGCCGCACAAGGCCAGCCGCCCTACACGCTACAGGCGGGGGCCAAGGTCACGGCGCCGTCGGCGCTGCCGCTGGCTACGCTGGTGCCGTCGCTCGACAAAGAACGCGAGCGCTTTGGCAGCGCCACGCTCGGCCAATGGAGCGAGGAAAGCAGCGTCGCACGCGCAGAACAGGCGCAACAGCAGCGCGCGGCGCTGCGGCCGTGGCTGCTGTGGTCGGTGCTGCTCGCCGGCGTGGCGGGGCTCGGCTTCATGGTCTGGCAGCTGGCCAGATCGCCACGTCAGAACGGGCAAACAAATCCCTGAGCGCCGTGCGCATAAACTGCGCAACTTCACAGGACTGCCACGGACAGAGCCACCATGCGCCTCACCACACGCCAATTCATCAAGACCAGCGGCCTGTTCGCCGCTGCCCTGCTGCTCGCCGCCTGCGGCAAGAAGGAGCCGCCGCCGCCCGCGCCCGCTGCTGCGGCGTCCGCTGCGGCACCCGCGCCCGCACCGGCCAAGGTCTATGCCGTCGGCGTCGACGCCGCTTATGCGCCGTTCGAGAGCCAGAACGAAAAGGGCGAGATCGTCGGCTTCACGATCGACGTCGTCAACGCTGCCGCGGCCAAGGCCGGCATCCAGGTCAAGTTCGTCAACACGCCATGGGAAGGCATCTTCAATGCGCTCGGCCAAGGCGACCGCGACATGATCGCCTCGTCGGTGACGATCACCGACGAGCGCAAGCAGACGATGGACTTCTCGAACGCCTACTTCGACGCGGTGCAGTTGATCGCCCTCAAAGAGAACAGCAGAATAGCCAAGTTCGGTGACTTGAAGAAGGCCAAGGTCGGCGTGCAGACCGGCACCACCGGCGACGAAGCGGTGACCAAGCTGCTCGGCAAGACGAGCACCAGCATCAAGCGTTTCGAGTCGACGCCGCTGGCGCTGAAGGAGTTGGAAGCCGGCGGCGTCGATGCCGTCGTCGCCGACAACGGCGTCGTCATCCACTACGTCGCCAACAACCCGGGCGGCAAGTTCAAGATGGTCAGCGACAAGGAGTTCGCGCCCGAGCAGTACGGCATTGCGGTGAAGAAGGGCAATGCCGAGCTGCTCGGCAAGTTGAACACCGGCATCGCCGCCATCAAGGCCGATGGCTCGTACAACACGATCTTCAAGAAGTACTTCGGCACCGAGCCCAAAGCCCCGGCAGCCGCAGCGGCTCCCGCGCCCGCAGCGTCGAAGTGAATTGAAGTAAAGAAAGCCGGCGATGGGTCTGCGTTGGGAGATCCTCGCTGGCTACGGGCCGTTGTTCGTCAGCGGCCTGTGGACGACGATCGAGCTGACGCTGATTGCGCTGACCGCGGGCCTTGCGCTCGGCGTTGTGCTCGGCCTCGTCAGCAGTTCGCACGAAGCGCCACAGCCGCACAACCCGCTGCTGGCCTGGGGCCTGAAGATCACGCGCTGGATCACGGTGGCCTATGTCACCTTCTTCCGCGGCACACCGCTGTTCGTGCAGATATTGCTCGTGCACTTCGCGCTGATGCCGGCGCTGATTCATCCTGACGGCGGTCTGCTGCTCAGTGGTGATGCCGCACGCACCTTCCGCCAGGAGCATGGCGCGTTCTTCTCCGGCGCGCTGGCGCTGACGTTGAACGCCGGCGCCTACATCAGCGAAATCTTCCGCGCCGGCATCCAGAGCATCGCGCGCGGCCAGACGCAGGCCGGCTACAGCATCGGCCTGACCCATGTGCAGACGATGCAGTCGATCGTGCTGCCGCAGGCCTTCCGCCGCATGGTGCCGGCGCTGGTCAACGAAGGCATCACGCTGATCAAGGACTCGTCGCTGGTGTCTGCCATCGGCCTGGCCGAACTGGCGCTGGCCGCACGCACCGTGGCCGGCGCGTACTCGCGCTACTGGGAGCCGTACCTCGCCATCTCGGCGGTGTACCTCGTGCTGTCGCTGGCGCTGGCGATGGTGGCCAAGCGGCTGGAAGCGCCGGCGCATTTGCGCGGGCGCTGAAGCGCATCCGGTTTGTCTTGAAGGGGCGATCAGTTCGCCGGACTGCTCAGGCCGGGCGCATGCCCTGACCGATGCCATCGATGAACTCGCTGGATGTAGACGTCCAACCCAGCAGCACCTGGATCGTCAACAACGACGCGTCGTGGTTGCTGCGTTGCAGGTCGCTGCCGATGGGCTCCCCGGTGCAGTCTTCCAAGAGCAGGCACGAGTAGTCCCTGAACATGGCATCGCGGATCGTGGCCTCGACGCAGATGCTGGTGGTGCACCCGGTGACGATCAGCGTCTTGACCCTTGACTGCCGCAGCACGTCATCCAGTTCGGTTTCGAAGAATCCGCTGAAGCGATGCTTGTAGAGCACGACATCGGCGGGGTCGGGCGCCAGTGCCGCAAGGATGTCAGTGTTCCACGTGTCGCGCACCAGGATGCGACTCGGACTGCCGTCGGGTGCTTGGACGGTCGTGCCGACACCGAGCCTGTGGTGCCGGTCAAAGTTTGGGCTGCCCACAGGTCCAGCGTCCGAGAGATCGGGCTTGAACGCCATCTTCAGATAGACGACGGGGATACCGTTCTCGCGCGCCGCGGCAAGAACCTTTGCCGTCGGCGCCACGGCGCGCTGGATCATCGAGATGTCGATGCCGGCACGGTCAAACGCGCCGCCCTCGCTGCCGAAGTCGTTTTGCATGTCGACGACGATCACTGCACACGCCGCGATGTCGACCTCAAGGGATTGCGGCTTTGCCGGGATCGTTGCGATCCGGCTGCGCGGTCGGGTTGCGGTGTTGCCAGTTTTCATGACCACCTCCTGCGAAGAAGCGAGTGTGAGGCACAACGCGCCACAGTCATAGCTGAAGGCGGACTGCCGCGTCAGAGCGGCGGCCGGAAAGGATCGCGCACCTCGGGGCCGAGTGGCACTGCCGGCACGCCATCTTCCAGGCGCCAGATGAACTCGACCTGGGTTCTCGGCGCCGGCGTCGGCGCTGAAGCCGCTGCGGGCGGCAACCTTAACCGGCAGCGCCGCAGCGTTGCGATCGAAGCCTCGTCCAGCCGCGCCGATCCGCTCGACTGCACGATCTCGATGTTCTGTGCGCCACCGCCCGCGTCAACTTCGATGCGCAGCGTTGTTTTGCCTTGCTCTTCAGCGCGGATCGACTCGACGGGGTACTCCGGCTTGCAACTGTTGGCGGCTGCGGGAGGCAAGCCTTCGAGGCGCCAGTTGTAGTCGAGGGTGAAGCTCGAATCGATGGCGGCACCGGCTTGCGTCGCCGCTGCGAACTTGCAGCGGCCGATGGCGGCAATCATGGCGTTGTCGAGGCGCGCGAAGCCACTGGACTGAACCAAGGACACGCCACGCAGCTCGCCACTGGCGGCAACGTGGATGCGCAGGCGGGTTCGGCCAGACTCTTCGGCACGCAGCGACTCTTGAGGGTACGGCGGCTTGCACTCGTTGATGTCGAGCAGCCGCGCCCGAGTGTTCGCGCTGGGCGTTGGAACCGAGGCCGCCTCTTGCGCGCCCGCCACTGTCACGCACAGCAGCGATGACACGGCCGCCGCCGTGTGCGTCGTCCATCGGCCTGACGCCCTTGTGCGAGAAGTCATGCAAAGACTGTAGCAACGCAGGTACCCTCACTGCGGCATGCACCCGGTGCACGCGTCATGCCGCCGCCGCGTTCGGGACAATTCCCGCTCCCGAGAACAGTTGGCGCACGGCGATCAGCTCGATGCCGAGCACGGTGCAAAATGGAATGCCATTGGCGAGGAAGGTGGCAACGATCGACGCCGGCACGATGCCGGGGCCGCCAACGAGTTAGGGGCACGGCGTCTGCAGTGCGCGCTCGTTGCTGGCGGCTACGCCCGGCCGGCGGCGTGCCGGCGTCAGCCCAGTCGCAGCACGCCGCTCGAAAGCCTCAATCCGGCTTGATCTTCGCGCGCGCGACGACGGCCTTCCAGCGCTGCTGCTCGACGGCGATGAACTTCGCAAACTCGGCCGGCGTGCCGCCGATGCCGATTGCCGAATCGGCGGCGAGCTTCTCGTTGGCCGCCGGCTGCTTCACCGCCGCACTCGCCGCAGCGGCCAGCTTGTCGGCCGCGCCCTGCGGCAGCGACGACGGCGCGAGGATGCCGTACCACTGCGTCATCTCGAAGCCCGGAAAGCCCTGCTCGGCCACGGTCGGCACGTCGGGCAATTGAGCGATGCGCTGCGTCGTGCCGGTGGCGATGCAGCGCAGCTTGCCGGCCTTGATGAACTGCATCACCGCCGGTGCGCCGACCGAGGCCGCATCGAGCCGGCCTGCCAGCAGATCGGTGAGTTGCGGCCCCGTGCCGCGGTACGGCACATGCACCATGAAGGTCTCGCTGGCCATCTTCAAATACTCCATCGCCAGATGACCGGCGCTGCCGTTGCCGGCCGAGCCATAGTTCAACTGACCCGGGTTCTTCTTTGCGTAGGCGATGAATTCCTTCAGGTTGTTCGCCGGCAGGTCGGGCCGCACGAGGTACAAGCTCGGCACCTTGGCCAGCAGCGAGATCGGCTTGAAGTCCTTGATGGCGTCGTACGGCAGTTTGTCGAAGATGAACGGGTTGACCGCCAGCGTGCCGATGTGGCCGAGGATGATGGTGTGCTGGTCGTCCGCACGCGCCACCTCCTGCATCGCCACGTTGCCCGCCGCGCCGGGTTTGTTGTCGACATAGACCGACTGGCCGAGCGCCTTGCCGAGTTCCACCGCCGTCGTGCGGGCGACGATCTCCGAACTGCCGCCGGGTGCGAACGGCACGACGAAGCGAATCGCCTTGCTCGGCCAGCTCTGCGCGCGGGCCAGGCCAGGCAGCGCCAGAGCCGCCGCGGCGCCGGTACCGAGCACGGTGAAATGGCGACGGTTCAGGGTGCGTTGGTTCATGGTCACGCCATCCAGTTCTTGATGCG
>JANMHY010000590.1:0-4149 GCA_031375525.1 Burkholderiales bacterium | reverse complement strand
GACTGAAGCGCAGGTCGGTGTAGCGGTCTTCGAGTTCGGAGGTCATCAGCACGGTGACGCCCACCGCCGCCAGCGCCACCACCATGCGCGACAGCGACTCGCGGAAGTCGTCGCGAAAGGTCGGCGCCACGGCCAGCTCGAAACTCGACAGCGAATCGATGACGACACGCGTGGCCTTCAGGCGGCGGATCTCGGCCACGAGCTGGACCACGATCTCGTCGATCGACAGATCCGGCGCCCGGCCGTCGACCAGGCCAACCTTTCCGCTGGCGATCAGCTCGGCGATGACGCGTGTGCGCTTGCGGTCGGGGCGCTGCTCGAAGGCCGCGATCACGCCGCTTTCGCCACGACGCGCACCCTCGGCCAGAAACGCCGCGGCCAACAGGCTTTTTCCCGACCCGGAGGGACCGGCGACCAGCAACGAGTAGCCGCGCGGCAGGCCGCCACCGAGCATCTCGTCCAGACGCGGCACGCCCATCGACAGCCGCGAGGCCGGCGCTGCGTCAGGCACATCGGCGTCGGCCGCAGCCAGGGTGCTGCTCGGCGCGAACACCTTGACGCCGTCGTTGCCGAGCCGGAAGGTGTGCAGGCCGGGCAGCGACGGCTGGCCGCGCATCTTCATGACTTCCAGTTTGCGCACCATCGAGTTGCGCTGAATGCTCTGGCGCATCCAGATCAGCCCGTCGGCGACGGTGAAAACGGGGTTGGCGTCGGTCTCGACAAAGTACTCACCCAGCAGAAAGGTGGTCGCTTGCCAGCTCGTCATCAACATGCCCAGCTGCTGCACGAACTGCTGCAGGTTGCTGTTCGATTTGCCATTGGCTTCGATCGCCACCGCCACGGACCGGAACGAATCGACGAAGACCAGCGCCGGGCTGCGGGCCTCGACTTCAGCGACGATGCGGCGCAGCACCTGATCGAGGTTGCCGGCCAGCGCGTCTTCCGACAGGTTGATGAAATGGACCGAGCGGTTGACCGCCTCGCCGTCGAAAAAGTCGAACTGCTGCTGGTAGCGCAGCATCTTCAGCGGCGGCTCGCCGAGCACGGTGAAGTACAGCGCCGGCCGCTCGGGCGTGGCCAGCGCAAACATGATCTGGTGGGCCAGCGTGGTCTTGCCGCAGCCCGGCTGCCCGGCGATCAGGTTGAACGAGAACTCGGGCAGTCCGCCGCCGAGCACCTGGTCCAGCCCGGGCACGCCGGTCAGCAAACGTTTGATCGTGACTTTGGGGCTCATGGCTTAGTTGTCCTGCGTGGGTGATGCGCCCATGAAATCGATCCAGACACTGCGCAGCAGCCGCTCGGTCAGCGACAGCCCAACCAGGCTCGCCAGCAAGTCATGGAAGGCTTGCAAAAAAGCGGCCCCGCCGAGCGCGGCGTCCGCGCTGGTTTGCCGGGAGATCAGCGTCTTCACAACGGCGAGGTCTTCAGAGGGCTGCTCGCCGGGCGGCCTCTCAGCGAGCCAGGAGTGGTTGCGACCCGCCAGATGCAGGCTGCGCCGGTGCAGCGCGGCGACGCCGCGCAGACCGATGATGGGCGCCAGGGCGGCGACGATGGCCTGACATTTGGCGAACACCGTTTCGGCAATCTGGGCGGCTGTCGCGTCACCGTCGCCTCGCCGAGCCAAAGAGGCTGCGATGTGATGGATCTGTTGGCCGTCTTCCATGGGGACGAGTCGCTCAAAAGTGCGCTGGCGGCGCAGGGTAAGTTGCTTCGCGCTTCAAACAACAAGAAGGCGGTGCAGCCGCAGGCCGGGGGCAGCAAGCACAGCCTGGAGGCTGGCGCGCAACACCCGACCCGTCTGTTCGCTGGCCAACACAGCGCGGCGACGCACGCGACGGGCGACGCGGCGACGCGCAGCGCTTCTCCTACAGCCGAGGGGCCGCTGCGCTGGCCTGGCGCATAGGCACGACGGCGCTGCGGCGTTGGTGGCGTTGCAAGTGGCGCTGGCCGCGCTGAACATCCGCGGCGCGCGCAAGGCCGACAAGGTTGCGCAAGGCGCGCCAGCCGGTGAAGCCGCTGCTTGAGCGTGCGTCGAGGTGGACTCGGCACGCCGTTTGCCGGAGCTGAGAACCACTTCAGGAGTCAGCCATGACACCCAGCGACAACCTCGTGATCGCGCTCATTATTTTTACGTTCGCGATCGCCATAGCGTTCGGCATTTACCAGTGGCGAAAAGCGCGCACGGCCCGTCAGCAGCACCAGCACTCGTCGGTCGGCGACTTGCGCGAAGGCATGCCCAACGCGCCATCGGCGCCATCGGCGCCGAGTACCGGCGTGCAACATCCGCGCGACGCCAGCGCCTGATCGATCTGAGCAAAACGCATCGCGGGCCGGCGGCTCCTGTTTAGGTTTGTTCGACACCTGCCCGTGCGACACCACCGTGCGGCGCATGGCACTTACCTGAGGGCAGGTGTTGGACAAACCTCGGGGGAGGAAACCGCGGCCCATGCCACGGTGCCCCGAAGCACCTACGGCTATGGCGATAGTGGTGCCGGACCGCAGCCTGGGATGGCGCCCCGGCCAGCGAGCAGCCCATTGGAGCTGTCGGCAAGTCCTTCTGCGATGCCGGGACGCGGGTTCGCCCGGCGTGATTGCCGCGCTCGGCACGCGGCTTGACAGCGGCAGAGCAACACCGCGCCTGCCGACGCCGTGGTGCGCCGGATCAGCCAGTGGCGTGAGCAGAGCAATCGCGCGGTCACGGCACGCACCCTGGCGCCGGCGGCGCGCGGATCAACTCGCCGCGCACGAAGGTCTGCAGGACGATCATCGCCGCGCCGCAGTGCGCGCAGACGAAGCTCGGCCTGCCGTGGTTGACGCCGGCGGTGATGTCCGCGGTTGTGATCGGCGCTTCGTGCGGCTGCCCCAGCAGAGCGCGGGCCAACGTCAGACTGGCCTTGCGGCTGCCGTTGGCCAGCAGCCCATAGTGGCGGATGCGGTGGAAGCCACCGGGCAGCACGTGCAGCAGGAAGCGGCGCATGAACTCGCCGGCATCCAGGGTCATCGTCTTGTGCCGCGACTTGCCCTTGGCGCCGTCTTTGACACGGTAGTCCTTCCACTTGAAGGTGACGCCGCGCTCGTCCAAGGCGATCAAGCGGCTGTTGGAGATGGCCACCCGGTGCGTGTAGCGCGACAGATAGGCCAGCACCGCCTGCGGCCCGGCGAACGGGCGCTTGGCGTAGACGACCCACTCGCACTTGCGCAGTGGCGTGAGCCAGGTCTTGAACGCCTTGGCATCGGCAAGTGCCGCGTGTTCGCCGAAGAATTGCAGCTTGCCGGCCTGATGCACCCGTAGCAACTCTTCCAGGAAGCGCCGCCTGAACAAGCGCGACAGCACGCGCACCGACAAGAAGAACCCCGGCCGGCACGCCACCCAGGTCTTGCCGTCGGGCGCCAGCCCGCCGCCGGGCACGATGCCGTGCACGTGCGGGTGGTGCGTCAGCGCCGAGCCCCAGGTGTGCAGCACCAGCGTGGCGCCGACGCGTGCGCCCAGGTGCTTGGGGTCGGCGGCAATGGTGAGCAGCACCTCGGCAGCCAGGTCGAACAGCAGCCCGTAGACCACGGTCTTGTTCTGGTACGCGATATCGGCGATGGGCGCGGGCAACGTGAAGACCACGTGGTAATACTCCACCGGCAACAGATCGGCCTGCCGGGCTTCGAGCCAGCGCTTGGCCGCATGACTCTGGCACTTCGGGCAGTGCCGGTTGCGGCAGGAGTTGTAGGCCACCTGATCGGCGCCGCAGCCACCGCAGCGCAAGACATGGCCACCCAGCGCCGCGCTGCGGCCCTGCTCGATGGCCGACATGACCTTGAGCTGACCCAGGCTCAGGTGGCCGCGCTGCGCAGCGCGCCAGGCGGGTCCATGAACACGGAAGATGTCGGCAACCTCCAGGGCGGGTTGCCCCACGACGCCGGCCTCAAGAGGGCGGCAGGTTCTCCAGCGGGCTGATCACCTCGCGCAAAAGGTCGGTGGCGACGTGCGTGTAGAGGCTGGTGGTCTCCAGCTTCACGTGGCCGAGCAAGACCTGGATCACGCGGATGTCGACCTTCTGTTCCAGCAGGTGCGTGGCGAAGGAGTGGCGCAGCGTGTGCATCGACACGCGCTTGTCGATCTTGGCCGCGTCGGCGGCGGCGTGGATCGCGCGGTTGAGC
>JANMHY010000994.1:0-1910 GCA_031375525.1 Burkholderiales bacterium | reverse complement strand
CCAGATGTCTTCGTCGGTGAAGCCGTGTTCGCGCAGCGCAGCAAAGTCGGCCTCGACGATCGCGCCGCTGTCGTTGCAGACCTTCAGCGCAAAGGCCAGCATCGCGCGCTGGCGCTCGCTGATGTCGGCCTTCAGATAGTTCGTCGCCAGCTGATCGGCCAGCAGCGGCTGCTTCGCATAGACGCGCAGCAGCGCGCCGTGGGCGACGACGCAGTACAGGCAATCGTTGGCCGCCGACGTGGCGACGATGACCATCTCGCGCTCGGCCTTGGTCAGCGTGCCGGTGTCCTTCAACAGCAGCGCGTCGTGCCAGGCAAAGAACGCGCGTGCCTCTTCGGGGCGATGTGCGAAAGCGAGAAAAACGTTGGGCACGAAGCCGGCCTTGGCTTGCACGTCGAGGATGCGCGCACGCAAGTCCTCGGGCAGGTCTTTGATCTCCGGCACGGGCCAGCGCGAAATGGGTGGACTCATCATGAACTCCGAAATTGCATCGCGTGCAGACGCGCATAGAGACCACCGGCCTTGAGCAACTGCGCATGCGTGCCTTGCTCGACGATGCGCCCTTGCTCCATCGCCACGACGCGGTTGGCGTGTTCGATTGTGGACAGCCGGTGGGCGATGACCACCGTCGTGCGCCCTTGCATCAGCCGCTCCAGCGCGTCCTGCACCGCGCGCTCGCTCTCGCTGTCGAGGGCCGACGTGGCTTCATCGAGGATCAGCACCGGCGCGTTCTTGTAGATCGCGCGCGCGATCGCCAGGCGCTGGCGCTGGCCGCCGGAGAGTTGGTTGCCGTTGTGGCCGATCGGTGTGTCCAGGCCCTGCGGCAGCGTCAGCACGAAGCCGAGCAGGTGCGCGCTGTCCAGCGCGTTGCGCACGCGCGCGGTGTCGATGGCCTTGCCGTCCCTATCCCCGAGCGCCACGTTGGCGGCCACCGTGTCGTTGAACAGCACCACATCCTGGCTGACGAGCGCGAACTGCCGGCGCAGGGCATCGACGCGCCACTCGGGCAACGCCACGCCGTCGAGCGTCACGCTGCCGCGCGTCGGCTCGAAGAAGCGCGGCAGCAGGTTGACGTGCGAGCTCTTGCCGGCGCCCGACGGGCCGACCAGCGCCACCGTTTCGCCGGCCGCGATCGACAGCGTGACGTCGTCGAGCGCCGGCGGCGCATCGGCCTCCTCGCGGTAGCGCAAGGTCACGCCGCGCAGCTCGATGGCCCCGCGTGCACGGCCACCGTCCGGCGCGAAGGTGCCGCCGCGCTCTTCCGGCGCCAACTCGATCAGATCGATGCCGCGCTCCAGCGCGCGCACGCCGCGCAGCAGCGGCGCCGTGCTGTCCGAGAGGTGCTTCAGCGGCGAGACCAGCATCAGCATCGCGGTCACGTAGGCCGTGAACTCGCCGACCGTCATCAGCGGCGCGCCGCCTTGCTGGCCGCCTTGCCACAGCGCCGCCACCACCACGGCCGACATCGCCACCGCGGCGATCATCTGCGTCAGCGGCGAGCTGGTGGCCGCTGCGGTGGCCGACTTGATCAGCAAGCGGCGCAGCAACTGGCTGTGCTTGCCGAAGCGCGCGCTCTGCGTGGCGCCGGCGCCGTGCAGGCGCACGATGCGCCAGGCCAGCACGTTTTCTTCGACCACGTAGGCCAGCTCGTCGGTGGCCGCCTGGTGGGCGCGCGTCAGCTTGTCCAGCCGGCGCGAGACGGTGCGCATCACCAGCGCGACCGCCGGCGCCAGCAGCATGATGAACAGCGTCAGCTGCCAGTTGCGCCACAGCAGCGAGGCGAAGAGAAAGGTGATGGTCAGGCTGTCGCGGACGATGGTCAGCGCGATCTGCACCAGTTGTTGCGAGCCCGACTGGACCTCATAGACCAGCATGTTGGTCAGCGAGCTGCTGCTGTGCTTTGCGTAGAG
>JANMHY010000965.1:0-5096 GCA_031375525.1 Burkholderiales bacterium | reverse complement strand
GCTGTCCGGCGGTGAAAAAGCGCTGACGGCGATTGCGCTCGTCTTCGCCATCTTCCAGTTGAACCCGGCACCGTTCTGCTTGTTGGACGAAGTCGATGCGCCGCTCGACGACGCCAACACCGAGCGCTACAGCAAGCTCGTCACCGAGATGGCCAAAGCGACGCAGTTCCTCTTCATCAGCCACAACAAGATCGCGATGGAGATGGCGCAGCAGTTGATCGGCGTGACGATGCAGGAGCAGGGCGTGTCGCGGATCGTGGCGGTGGACATGGACTCCGCCGTGTCGCTGGCCGAGGCCGCATGAAGCCGGGCGCGATCGAGATCACCCCGATCGCGCTGACTCATGCCGCCGGCTTTCATGCCTGCCTCGATGCAGTGGCGAAAGAGAAGCGCTACCTCGCGCAGACCCAGGCGTTGCCGCTCGACCGCATCGAAGGTTTCGTGCGCAACAGCGTGGCCAACGACGCGGTGCAATTCGTCGCGCTCGATGCAGACACCGTGGTCGGCTGGGCCGACATCTTTCCCGCGTGGGCCGATGCGGTGAAGCATTGCGGCTCGCTCGGCATGGGCGTGCTCGCGGCGTACCGTGGACAAGGCGTCGGCGAGCGGTTGCTGCGGGCGTGCCTGGTCAAAGCGCCGACCCAGGGCATGACGCGCATCGAGCTCGAAGCGCGAGCCGACAACACGCGCGCGATCGCGCTCTATGAGCGCGTCGGCTTCCGGCACGAAGCCGTCAAGCGCAACGCGATGCGCTTCGACGGCGTGTACTACGATGCCGCGCAGATGAGCATCCTGCTGGCATGAGCCTGACTGTCGCCCTCCTCGTCGCCGCCGCCGCGGCCCTGGCTGCGCTGGCTGGACATGGCTGGTGGAGCGCGCGGCGCGCGCTGCCGCGCAAGGCCGACGGCATCGTGATGCCGGTTGAGCCGGTGCTGCAGCGTGTCGAGCCGACGCTGGGCCAAGCGCCGGCCTTGCCGGCGGGCACGGCGGCCGCGGCGGCAGCGCGCCGCGTCGGTGCGCGTGTCGATGCGCTGATCGACGCCATCGCCCTGCTCGGCCTCGAAGCGCCGGTGGCCGGCGAGGCGGTGATCGCGCACCTGCCCCCGTCGCGCCGTGCCGGCGGCAAGCCGTTCTTCATCGAAGGCCTGAACACCGAGTCGTCGCAGTGGGAAGCGCCGCAGGCCGGCGCGCGGTACGGCGAGCTGCAAGCCGGCGTGCAACTGGCCAACCGCAGCGGCGCGTTGAACGAAATCGAGTATTCCGAGTTCGTGCAGAAGACGCAGGCCTTCGCCGACGCGCTCGGCGCCGTGCCCGATTTCCCCGACATGCTCGACGTGCGCGCCCGTGCCAAGGAGCTCGACGCGTTTGCTGGCGCCCACGATGCGCATTTGGCGATCCATCTGCAGGCCAACGCGGCGGCGTGGAGCGTGGGTTATCTGCGCCAATGCGCTGAGCGGCACGGTTTCATTCCCGGCACGATGCCCGGCCGCATGGTGCTGCCCAGCGCGGAAGACGGTGCGCCGCCGGTCCTCGTGCTGTCGTTCGACGCGCAGGCCGCGCTCTCCGAAGACCCGCAGCAGGCCGCCGTGCGCCGCGCAACGCTTTCGCTCGACGTGGCGCAGACCGACGAGGCCGCCGATCCCTTCGGCACGTGGCAGGCGGCGATCCGCGCGCTGGCCGCCGAAATGGACGCTACCGCCATCGATGACGACAACCGCGCGATCACCTTGCAGCACTACACGACGATCGCGTCGGAGTTGAAGACCTTGTACAGCGCACTCGCGTCGCGCGACATGGCCGCCGGCAGCGCGGTGGCGCGACGCCTCTTTCAGTGAACAAGCTGATCGATCCGGCGAAGCGCGCTGGCGAGCTGCGTGCGCTGCTGAACCACCACGCGCACCTGTACTACGTGCAGGACGCGCCGCAGATTCCCGACGCCGAGTACGACCGCCTGTTCCAGGCGCTGCAGGCGCTCGAAGCTGCACACCCCGAACTGCAGACCGCCGATTCGCCGACGCAGCGCGTCATCGGCGCGGTGCAGGGCGGCCTGGCGCCGGTCAAGCACGTGGTACCGATGCTGTCGATCCGCACCGAGACCGATACCACCGAAGGCGGTGCGCGCGAGTTCGACAAGCGTGTGAGGCGCGAGCTGAAGCTGGCCGACGATGCACCGGCCGTCGAGTACGCGAGCGAGCTCAAGTTCGACGGCCTGGCGATCAACCTGCGCTACGAGCGCGGCGTGCTGGTGCAGGCGGCGACGCGCGGCGATGGCGAGACCGGCGAGGACGTGACGCACAACATCCGCACGAGCGGGCAGATCCCGCTGCGCTTGGTCGGCGCCGATGCGCCGGTGCTCGAAGTGCGCGGCGAGGTCTATATGCGGCGCGATGATTTCGAGGCGTTGAACGAAGCGCAGCGCAGCAAGGGCGAGAAGACCTACGTCAACCCGCGCAACACCGCGGCCGGCGCGGTGCGGCAGCTCGATTCGTCGATCACGGCGTCGCGCAAGCTGTCGTTCTTTGCCTATGGCCTTGGTGACGTGCAAGGGTGGACGGTGCCGCCGACGCACGCCGCGCTGCTCGATGCGCTGGCGGCGATGGGCTTGCCGGTCGATGCGAGGCGGCGCGTCGTCGCGGGTGCCGATGGCCTCGTCGGCTTTCACGCCGAGATCGCGGCGCAGCGCGACGCGCTGCCGTTCGACATCGACGGCGTGGTCTACAAGGTCAACAGCCGCGCGCTGCAGCAGCAGCTCGGCTTCGTCTCGCGCGAGCCGCGCTGGGCGGTGGCGCACAAGTACCCGGCGCAGGAGCAGATGACCGTGTTGCGCGGCATCGACATCCAGGTCGGCCGGACCGGCAAGCTGACGCCCGTTGCCAAGCTGGAGCCGGTGTTTGTCGGCGGCACGACGGTCAGCAACGCGACGCTGCACAACGAAGACGAAGCGCGGCGCAAGGACGTGCGCATCGGCGACACCGTGATCGTGCGGCGAGCAGGCGACGTGATTCCTGAAGTGGTCGGTGTCGTGCTCGACAAACGGCCCATCGACGTTGGTGAACCGTTCGACCTCTACAAGAAACTCGGCGGTCGCTGCCCCGTTTGCGGCGCGACGATCGTGCGCGAAGAAGACGAGGTCGATTGGCGTTGCTCAGGCGGCATCTCGTGCCCGGCGCAGCGCAAGCAGGCGATGCTGCATTTCGCGCAGCGCAGCGCGCTCGACATCGAGGGCCTGGGCGACAAGATCGTCGATCAACTGGTCGAAGCCGGCGTCATCAAGACGCTGCCCGATCTGTACAAGCTCGCGAGCGCGGAAGGGAAGGCGTCGCTGGCGCAGTTGGAGCGCATGGCCGACAAGAGCGCGGGCAATCTCGTCGCCGCGATCGACAAGAGCAAACAGACGACGCTGGCGAGGTTCTTGTATGCGCTGGGCATCCGCCATGTCGGCGAAACCACGGCCAAGGATCTGGCACGCCACTTCGGCGCGCTCGACCGCTTGATGGACGCGAGCACCGAACAATTGCTGGAAGCGCCGGACGTCGGGCCCGTGGTCGCGCAAAGCATTCGCACCTTCTTCGAGCAGCCGCACAACCGCGAAGTGGTCGAGCAATTGCGCGCTGCCGGTGTGACGTGGGCCGAACACGACGGCGAGGCGGATACGACACCAAGGCCGTTGGCCGGCAAGACCTTCGTGCTCACCGGCTCGCTGCCGACGCTCGAACGCGAAGACGCCAAGGCCCTGATCGAAGCCGCCGGCGGCAAGGTCTCGGGCTCGGTGAGCAAGAAGACGCACTACGTCGTCGCCGGCGAGGCGGCGGGCAGCAAGCTCGACAAGGCGCGCGAACTCGGCGTCGAGGTGATCGACGAAGCGGCGTTGCGGGCGCTGCTGGGTTCTGCCTCGTGAACACCCCACTGATCGGCGTGGATCTCGGCGGCACCAAGATCGAGATCGCCGCGCTGTCGCGTGACGACGGCGCGTTCCGCTTGCGCGAACGCATCGCCACGCCGCGCGCAGGCTATGACGCGGTGGTGCAAGCCATCGCCGCGCTCGTGCACAGCGCTGAGGCCAAGCTCGGCGTCAGTGGTTTGCCGCTGGGCATCGGCATTCCGGGTTGCATCTCGCCGGCGACGGGTGTCGTCAAAGGCGCCAACTCGACCGGGCTCAACGGCCACGCGCTCGACCGCGACTTGCAGCAACTGCTCGGGCGCCCAGTGCGCGTGGACAACGATGCCAACTGCCTCGCGGTGAGTGAGGCGGTCGATGGCGCCGCCGCCGGCCGTCGCGTCGTCTTTGCCGTGATTCTCGGCACGGGGGTCGGCGCCGGCATCGCCATCGACGGCCGGGCGTGGGCGGGCCATCAGGCCATTGCCGGCGAGTGGGGCCACAACCCGGCGCCGCTCGTCGCAGCCGACGAGCAGGTGCAACGCCTGCGCTGCTGGTGTGGCCGCGGCGAGTGCACCGAGACGCTGCTCTCGGGCCCCGGCTTCGCGGCCGACCATGCGCGCCACGGCGGCGCCGCCATCGATGCGCCGGCGATCGTCGCCGCCGCGGCCGCGGGCGACACGGCAGCGCAAGCGAGCTTCGAGCGCTACCGCGAACGTTTGGCGCGCGCGCTGGCGCAAGTCATCAACCTGCTCGACCCCTCGTCCATCGTGCTCGGCGGCGGCATGAGCAACATCGATGCGCTGTACGCCGACGTGCCGCAGCGCTGGGCACCGCATGTGTTTTCCGATACCGTGACCACGCCGCTGTTGCGCGCCCGGCATGGCGACTCGTCCGGCGTGCGCGGCGCGGCATGGCTGTGGAGGTGAGCTTGCGATGACCGTTCGAGAGATTCTCAAGATGGGCGACCCGCGCCTGCTGCGCGTCGCGCTGCCCGTTGCGCAGTTCGACACGCCCGAGTTGCATGCCCTCGTCGCCGACCTGTTCGACACGATGGAAGCCGCCAACGGCGCCGGCCTGGCCGCGCCGCAGATCGGCGTCGATTTGCAAGTGGTGATCTTTGGTTTCAGCCAGAACCAGCGCTATCCGGACGCGCCGCCGGTGCCGCTGACGGTGCTGTGCAACCCGGTCATCGAGCCGCTGGACGAGGCGACGGAAG
>JANMHY010000954.1:0-9478 GCA_031375525.1 Burkholderiales bacterium | reverse complement strand
GGCCAGCGCCACGAGCGCCAATTTCGAGCGCCTGTTTGAAGTTAAAGCCGCATGAAGCATTACTTTAGAGTTCTGGTCTATCTCGTTATGACCATTGGATTTTCACAAACCAACGCCGGTGCCTACGAAGACTTCTTCATCGCCATCAACCGCGACGACGATTGGGCCGTGGCCAAGCTGCTGGAACGCGGCTTCGACCCCAACTCGCGCGACCCGAAGGGCCAGACCGGCCTCATCCTGGCGCTGCGTGACGAGTCGCCGCGTGTTGCCGAAGCGCTGTGGAAGAGCCCGGCGCTCGATGTCAACGTGCCCAACGCCAGCGGCGAAACGGCGCTGATGATGGCGGCGTTGCGCGGCCAGGTAGCGTGGATGCGGCGCCTGCTGGACCGCGGCGCTGCGGTCCACAAGGACGGCTGGTCGCCGATTCACTATGCCGCCACCGGCCCTGAAGCGAAAGCCGTGGCCTTGCTGCTCGAGCGCGGCGCGCCGGTCGAGGCCTCGAGCCCCGACAAGGACACGCCGCTGATGATGGCCGCGCGCTACGGCGCCGAGGCCAGCGTCGATCTGCTGCTGGCACGCGGCGCGTCGGCCTCGGTGACGAACGGCCGCAACCTCGATGCGGTCGATCTGGCGCGCGCCGGCGGCCGCGATTTCCTGGTTGAGCGTTTGCAGAAAAGCGTGAAGCGTTAGCGGCAATTCTTGGCCCGCTGATCGCTGTTGCGGCGCGCTGCGGCTGTTCGCGCTGCGTGGCAGTGCCTAGAGTGAATGTGTGCCCGGTGGCATCTATTTCACAAGGAACTCTCGTCATGCACGCTGTCCCTCAGATCGCCAATCCCTTTGCCTTGCTGACCGACCCGGAGGCGATCTTCCGCGCCGTCGAAGCGTCGCCGCGGCTCGAAAGCCTGAACCGCCGCATCTGCCGTCCGCTCGATCGCGCGCAGCGCGAGGGCAATGGCGAGGGTCCGGACGCCGCCACGCACGACGCCGTGATCGAGCGTGTGTCGGACCGCTTCTTCGATTGAGCCGGTGTTTTTGACACTGACTACGATGTATATTATGTAAACTACAGTGAGCGATAGGCCGCAGCTCCTGTGACCCATCGTCAGCTCCGGGGGGCGGCGCTGCTCAGTACTTCGGTCAATGCATCGACCACGCGCTGCTGATCCTGGGGCTGCAACCCGGGCCACAACGGCAAGCGCACCAAACGTGCTGCCGAGTCGCTGGTGATCGGCAGTTCGCCGTCGGTACGGCCCAACTGCAGGCCGGCCGGCGACGAGTGCAAAGGCACGTAGTGGAACGTCGCCGTGATCCCCCGCTCGCGCAGGCCTTGCAGCACGGCATCGCGCGAGATGCCCGGCGCCAGCAGCACGAAGTACATGTGGCCGTTGTGGCGGCAGCCCGGCGGCACGACCTGCCGGCGCAGCAGCCCGCGCTGCTCCAGGCCCTGCAAAAGCTCGTGATAGCGCTCCCAGATGGCCACGCGCGCCGCGGTGATCGACTGCGCGGCCTCGAGCTGCGCATGCAGGAAGGCGGCAAGGATGTCCGACGGCAGGAACGACGAGCCGATGTCCTGCCAGGTGTATTTGTCGACCTGGCCCCGAAGGAAGCGGCTGCGGTCGGTGCCCTTCTCGCGCAGGATTTCGGCGCGGCGCACGAATGCTTCGCGATTGATCAGTAGCGCGCCGCCCTCGCCGCAGACGATGTTCTTGGTGTCGTGAAAGCTGAGCGCGGCGAGGTCGCCGAACGAGCCGAGCGGGCGCCCGTCGCGCGAGGCCATGATGGCCTGCGCGGCGTCTTCGACGACGGGCAGGCCGTGGCGCGCCGCGATAGCGCCGATCGCGGCCATGTCGCAGCCCACGCCGGCGTAGTGGACGACGACGATGGCGCGCGTGCGCGGCGTGATCGCTGCTTCGATGGCGTCAGGGTCGATGTTCAGCGTGTCGGCTTGCACATCGACGAAGACGGGTTTCGCACCGCGCAGCGCAAACGCGTTTGCAGTCGAGACGAAGGTGAACGAGGGCATCACGACCTCGTCGCCGGCATGCAGATCGAGCAGCAGCGCGCACATCTCCAGCGCGGCGGTGCAGGAATGCGTCAGCAGACTCTCGCGGCAACCGATCAGCGCCAGCAACTGCTCGCGGCAGCGGCGGGTGAACGGGCCGTCGCCGGCGAGCTTGCCGCCGGCCAAAGCGTCGGCGATGAAGCCAGCCTCGTTGCCGGTGAGATGGGGGCGGTTGAAGGGGATCGGCTGTGCAGAAGACATGACTCGGTATGACAAGAGCTTCAGTAAGGTGCGCGCTTGGTCGGCGACAACGTCTTCAGCCGCCGCTTGGCGACGTCCGACGCATTCAGGCTGACCAGGGTCGAGGCAAATGCTTTGGGCGCGGCCAGCAGCGCTGCGGCCCAGGCCAGCAGCGCCAGCCGATCCAACCAGCCGAAGCCCGGCCAGCGGCGCGCGCTGCGCCACGCCAGCGCGAGCAGCGGCAACGCGCGGTCTTCGGGATAGGGATGTTCGGCGCGGTTGATTTTCCAAGAGATGACCCGGGTGCGCGCCTGGGTCGGCGTGGGCAGCAGCGTCTCGGGTACCGCGTAAGGCAGATCGTCGCGCACCATGGCCATGACTTGGCGGCGCCGACGGTCATCGAGCACCAGCGTATCGACCAGCGAGCCGAGCACGTTGCCGAACAGTCCCAGCGCCTTGTTGATGCGTTTGTGCACGCGGTAGGAACCGCAGGGCTCATGCACCGCGGCCACCTCGCCATGGCAGGCGCTGACGACGTAGGGCACGGTGTCGGCGCACATCGGCCAAGCCGCGGTGTCGAGCGGAAAATACTTCTCCAGCACGCTGCGCCGGTACCAGTTGCCGCTGCCCGGCGGGCCGCCGTAGTGGCCAAAGTGGCGCAGGATCGGCCGCACGTCGCCAGCGTGCATCGTGTACGGAATCACGTTGCCGCTGTCGCGGCCCTCGGCGTCGATGACACGCATCTGGAACGCCACCTTGTGCACGCCGTCGCGTGCTTGGCGCATGCAGCGCTCGACGCAGTCCTCGTCGAGCAGGTCGTCGCAGTCGAGAAAAATCAACCACTCGCCGTTGCTGTTGGCAAAGCAGGTGTTGTAGGCGGCGCCCTGCCCTCCGTTGGCTTGGCGGATCGCCTTGATGCGATCGCCGAACGACGAGATCACGGCCCACGAGCCGTCGGTCGAGCCGTCGTCGACCACCACCACCTCGACACGCGGCCATGTCTGCCGCAACGCGCTCTCGATCGTCTGACCAACGAAGCGCTCGTAGTTGTAGCTGCAGATGAGGACGGAGACGAGCGGTGCGGCGGACATCCAAGGCCCAGGCTGAATGGCCAGCGAGTGTATTCAAAGGCGGACTCGCCACCGCGCAACGCCCGCCCACCGTGTCAGGGGATACGTGACGTGCCGTGGTTCAACCGGTTCTCGAGGACGTCGACCGGGTGCGCCGCCCTCCTCGGTGCCGCTGCCGCAACCCGTTGACCCTTAAGCGCAAGGCCAGCGTGGACGGCCCGACGCGCTCGCCCCGTTCAAAGAACCGCCGCTTTCATGCGCCCTGGGTGTCACGCCCCCCCCCCCCCCCCCGAACAGGCGTGCGCCGCTCGATCGACCTTGCTCGCGCGTCCGGTGCTGACGCACAGTCTCGACGCTTGGCAAAACGCTGGATCACGCACCCGGACGGGAGTCGCGGGTCACAACGTTGGTTCGGCCGCTTCGACAACAAGGAGACAGACGATGAATGAGAACAACACCGATGGCGACCGGGTGAGCTGCGAATCGCACCCCGATCCTGTGCCTACAGCCCGCGTGAACCACGGCGCCCTACAGCCTTCGAGACGGACTCCCGTGGCCCTCGCTGCGACCCTGACCTGTCTCGGCATCCTGTTCGCATCGTGCGGGGGCGGGGGCGAAGCGGCACAGAACCGCGAGCTGCCGGCCGCGGCTGCGCTGGCCGAGGCTGCCGCCACGATTGCCGCTGCGACGTCCGTGTTGTGGAGCAACACACCTGGCGGCGTCGGGATCGTGGCCGATGGCGGCGACAACGTCTATACGGCCACCTCGAGCGAAGCGGTGGGCGCAGACATCGCGCTCACGCGCCGCGACGCGGCGGGCAACGTGCAATGGACGCGCGGCTAAGACAACACTTCAGCCGATCGCGCCGAAGTCCCGACCTCGCTGGCCATGACTGCGGGTGGCGAGATCGTGGTCGCCGGCGCCCTGCGCACGATCGGGGCGACGCCTGCCGACGTCGGCGGCCTGCTGATGAAGTTCACAACCGACGGGGCGCTGGTGTGGCGAACCGCGCTGTCCACGGCGAACGTCAGTGTCACGCGCAAGGTGGTGGCGGATGCCGCCGGCAACGCCTACGTGCTGGGCATGGGTACGCCCGCCGGAGGCCCCGCGCCGGTGGCGGCGGTGAGCAAGGTGTCGCCCGGCGGCAGCGTGCTGTGGACCTGGTTCGACGCGTTGGGCATCGGCATCGCGGGCGACCTGGTGTTGACCGCGGACGGCCGACTGGTCGCGCTGGCCGGCTCGGCCTTCAATGCCAGCGGCTACGCGGTGATCGATCCATCGACCGGCATCGCGCGCACTGCATCGCTGTCCGGTGACGTGCCGACGGGCGCGGCCGGAGATGCTGCAGGCAATATCTACATGGTGAGCGCAGGCCCTAGGAGCAGCACCCTTCGCAAGCTCGCACCCGACGGCAGCCAGACATGGCAGGTCACCTTGGGCAGCGTGTCGGTGATGCGGCGGGTCACGCTGGGCAGCGACAGCTTGCCCGTGGTCGGCGGCGCGACGCCCGGTGCGGGGTACACGGTTTGGAAATACAACGCCGATGGCAGCCTGCTCTGGCAAAACTCCGGCGCCGGCGGGACGGGTGTGTCGGTGCAGTCGATACAACTCGACGGCAGCGGCAACGTCCTGCTGAGTGCGGACGCCGCGATCGTGACCAAACTTTTACCGACCGGCCAGCCGCTGTGGACAACGGCCGTGCCACTGGGTGGCAGCACTTCCACGTCGTCATTGGCGCTCGGCAGCGACGGCAGCCCCTTCGTCACCGCCAACGGCGGGCTGACCGCGCGCATTGCGAAGGACGCGTCGTCCGCTCCGCCGCCTCCGCCGCCGCCGCCTCCTCCTCCACCACCACCCCCGCCGATAGCCGACTTGCAGGCGTCGCTGGGTCCGCAAGAGATCACGGTGCGGCGAGGTGACACGATTCAATACATCGCCGAGGTCAAGAACGCAGGCCCGCTGACCGCGAGCGCTGTCACATTCAAGCCCACACTGCCCGACGGCGCCGCACTCGACAAGATAGAAACGTCGCACGGCACCTGCGATCGCAAGGCGATGGTCTGCGACATCGGAAGCCTGGCCCCCGGGCGAGTCCGTCACGGTGTTCTTCGACGTGAGTAAGCGGCCTCTTATGGCGATCGATCGAGCGTTCAGCCGCCGCAGGCCATCGACGAGCCGCTGACCGCGGGAGCAACGCCTGAGCAAGTGGCGTCGGACAGCGGCGCTCCTTGGTCGGTCAGGCCCTCGCAGTGCACGTTGTAGGCGGTTGTCGGTCGGTTCTTGATGGCCAGTGCCCTGGCGCCTGTTGCCGACAGCGCAATCCCGCTGAGCGAGATGCGGCCGACCGCGCCGCCGCTGAACGTGCGCGTAACGCTGCTGCCGTCCGGCAGGGTCCCGGTCAGCGTTGAGGACACGCCGGTCCCCTCCCCGATCCGCACGCCGTTGGCCGCCGTGCCGGTGATCGAATTGCGCTCGACGCGCACGTCCTGGACCGCCAGCGATGACATCAGAGCCGGGTACTCGCGTTCGTCATCGAAGGCGAAGGCGTGGACCTCGATGCCTGCGTGGCCGGTGCGCGCGACCGTGCTCGGCCATCCCGCGGGCACGTAGGCCGGCGCCGTCGTCTGCACCTGCGAAATCGTGTTGCCCTGGACCAGCACGTTGGAGACGCCCCAGGTCAGGTAACTGGCTTCACGGGCCAGCAGCACGCCGGCGGCCAGCGTCGTGCGGGCAATCCGGTTGTCGCGGATGGTGATGTCGGCGCCGCCGACGACGCTGATGCCGCGCCCCCAGTACTGGCCCTCGACGTCGTTGTCGGCGACGAGCACGTTGCGCACGAGCTGCTGGTCGCGCTGGTCGGCATAGGTCGATGCCAGGCTTTGCGCCGTCTCGGTTTGCCAGTTGCCGCTCTTCAGGTACGAGACCATCGCGATCATGTCGTCGCCTGTTTCGCGCACCGTGTTGCCGATGACGCGCCCGTTGCGCGAACCTGCGGTGACGTGGATGCCGTCGGACAGACTGCGCCGGACCTCGTTGCCGGCAACGACGAAGCCCTCGGCGCGAAAGACGAAGATGCCTGCCGACGAGGCGCTGTTGGCCGTCGCCGAGCCCGCGGGGCCGCCGTTGACAACGCGGTTGCCGCGGATCACGTTGCCGCGCAGCGGCGTCGTCCGATCGACGCGGTCGAAGACGGCGATCCGTGACTGCCACGGCGCGGTCAGGCGCGATCCGGTCACCGCCGTGAGAGTGAAGCCGTAGATGCTCGCGCCGTCCGCGGCCAGCATCACAGCCTGGTCCTGCGCATTCGTGGCGTGAAGCGTTGCGCCCTGCGACCACAGCACCGTGCCCGGCTTGCGCACCGTCAGGCGCCGCGAATGTTGGTAAGTACCGGCGGGAAAGACCAGCCACTGCCCGGGCTGAAGCGAATCCAGCGCGGCCTGGATTGCCGACGTGTCGTCCTGCCCGTCGTCGGGCTTGGCCCCGAATTTGCGAACATCGATAGTGTTGGCGGGCATCGGGGGCAGCGCCTCGATAGCGCACCGGGCCGGTGCCGGCGCTGGCTCCGACGGCGACGTTGGCGTTGGGTTGGGTGCCGGTACCGGTACGGGTTCCGGTGCAGCAACGCTGGTCGCGCCCGGCGGCGAGGGTGCTGATGCGCCTTCACCCACGGCGTCGTGAACGGCGCCGCCGCAGGCGGCGAGCAGGCAGCTCAGGGCCAGGGCGCCGGCTCGCTGGGAGGGGCGCCTGGGGTGGCGGGTGTCAGGCATCGGAGCGGGGAACGGCATGACGAGGTGCAATGGCCAGCGAGCATGAAGCTTGCCAGTGGGCGGATAGAGGAACGTAAGGGGCTATTGGCCTAGAGAGTTCGACCCAAAGTGGTGCTTGCTGTATGGTTTAGGGTTTTTACGCCCCGCAGGCGAGAAGTCCGTCACGAATCGGCGGACCGGTCAGCAGTGCAAGTCGCCCTTCCCCCAGATGCGGTGTGGCGAATCGATGTTTCACATGTTGCACTTCGCAGTGAAGCGATACGGCCAGCCGATCGCACCATTTTCGAGAAATAGACGAAAGACAAACAATGGCCGCCGAATCGACTCAACTGCTGCTTGCGCGCCGGGTCATGCCGTCCCGTCGCACCGCACTGCCCGGCGGCTCGCGGCTGGACCTGGCCTACACCGCAGTCAACCAATTCATCGCGCTGGCCGTGATCACGGCGCTGTCGCCGCTGCTGCTCTACATCGCCTGGCGCATCTGGCGCGAAGACGGAGCGCCGATCGTCTTCGGTCACTACCGGGTTGGACGCGGCGGCCGGTTTTTTCGCTGCTTGAAGTTTCGCAGCATGGTTCGCAACGCCGACGTCGTGCTGGCAGAACTGCTGCGCACCGACGCCGCCGCGCGCGCCGAATGGGAGCGCGACCACAAGCTGCGCAACGACCCGCGCATCACGCCGATCGGCAAGTTGCTTCGCAAGACCAGCCTGGATGAGCTGCCGCAGTTGTTCAACGTCCTTCGTGGCGACATGCACTTCGTCGGCCCGCGGCCGGTGACGATGGAAGAACTCTCGCGCTACGGCCGGCGCAAGCGCCATTACCTCTCCGTGCGTCCGGGCATCACCGGCTTGTGGCAGGTCAGCGGGCGCAATAACACCACCTATGACGAGCGCGTCGAGCTCGACTCCGAATACGTCGAGCGCCGCAATCCGCTGTTCGACGGCTGGATCGGCCTGCGCACGGTCAAGGTGCTGGTCACCGGCGAAGGCGCGAGTTGACTGCGACAGGCACAGCCGAGCCGACGCGCGTGGTTATCAATGGGCGCTTCCTGGCCCAGGTGCACACCGGCGTGCAGCGCTATGCGGCCGAGACGCTGCTGGCCCTGGACGCGCTGCTGGCCGAGCAGCCTGACTCGCCCTGGCGCTTCGAGCTGGCCTTGCCCGACGGCGCGCGGGCGCCGGCGTTGCGCCGGATTCGCAGCGTGGCGGTGCCCGGCGCCGCCGGCCACTTGTGGGAGCAATGGCCGCTGCTGCGTTTTGCGCACGGCGCGTTCCTCGTCAACTTCAACTACTCGGGCCCATTGCTCAAGCGCCGGCAACTGATCACCGTCCATGACGCCACCGTGCGCGCGATGCCGCAGGCTTTCACGCGCGCCTACCGCTGGTTTCACAACACGATGGTGGCCGTACTCGGGCGCAGCGCGCACAGCGTGATGACGGTCTCCGAGTTCTCGCGCGACGAACTCGGGCGCTGGTTCGGGCTGCAGCGCGGCGACATCGTCGTCGGCCGCGAAGGCGGCGAGCATGCCGTGCTGCCGGGCGACGATGCGGCGGTGCTGCGCAAGCACGGCCTCCAGGCGGGGCAGTTCGTGCTCGGCGTCGGCAGCGTCAAGCCGAACAAGAACTACGCCCTGCTCGGCCGTGCGATGCGCCTGTTGCCCGACTACCCGTGGCCGGTGGCGATCGCTGGGGCCAAGGACATCGGCATCTTCCGCGACGCGGCGGCGCTGCCCGATGGTTTTCGCTTTCTCGGCTTCGTGCCCGACGACGAGCTCTCGGCGCTGTATCGCCAGGCCGCCTGGTTCGTGTTTCCCTCGCTCTACGAGGGCTTCGGCCTGCCTGCGGTGGAGGCCATGGCCAATGGATGCCCGGTGCTGGCCGCGCGTGCGGCGTCGATCCCCGAAGTCTGCGGCGATGCGGTGCTCTACTTCGATGCCAACGACCCGGCCTCGTTGGCCGACGCTCTGCGCCAGGCGGCGCGCGACCCGCAGGTGCGCGCGCGCCTCGTCGCCGCCGGCCACGAGCGGCTGGCGCGCTACAACTGGCGCGCCAACGCCCAGATCCTGCTCGACCATCTCGAAGCTCGCTTGCTGCCGCGCGCTGCGGTGGCCGAACGGGCCGCGTTCGTGCCGCCCACTCCACAGTGATCAAGCCATGACGCAACAACAACAAGCCATTCGCATCGTTCACGTCACCGAGTGCCTGGCCGGCGGCACGATGCATTTCCTGATCCAGGCGACACGGGAACTGGCGCGCGGCGGCGCGCGCCAGGTGCTTGTGTATTCCCGCCGGCCGGACTCGCCTGACGACGTGCGCGCGCTGTTCGATGCGCGGGTCGAGCTCGTCGAGCTGCCGCCGCTCGGCCGCGGCTTCGTCGGCTACGCGCGCGCGCTGCGCGAG
>JANMHY010000896.1:0-9111 GCA_031375525.1 Burkholderiales bacterium | reverse complement strand
CGGGCGTGGCCAGGTAGCGGTGGCGCGAGAGGTGTTCGCAGAACTTGGCCTCGACCTGTCGCTGATCGTCGGCGTCGAAAAAGGCGAGGGCCGCAAGGTCGGCCTCGAAGAGCTGGTCTTCGCCGACGGACGCGAGAAGGTGGCGTTGGGTCACGACTCGGCGGCGCTGATGCTGGTGGCGCAGATCCGCGACGAGGCGCATCGCTTCGCCATCACCGGCATGCGCGCCAAGCGCGCCAGCGTGCGCACGGGAGGCAGCACACTCGAAGACATTCCGGGCGTGGGCCCGAAGAAGCGGGCGCGGCTGCTGCAACGCTTCGGCGGTGTGCGCGGCGTCACCCACGCGAGCGTCGATGACCTGGCCAGTGTCGATGGCATCTCCAGACCGTTGGCCGAGGAGATTTATCGTGCCCTGCACTGACTTGCGAAACCCCCACCGCCGTCGCGCTGTTTTCATGGTCATTGGCGCGGCAGCGCTAATGAGTGCCTGTTCGTCGCGCCGCCCTTCATCACCGGATTCATCGATGCAATTCCCACCCTTCGGCTCCGGCGCCCCGCAAACGCGCGCCTGGGATGACTACCGCGCCAATGTCGGCCGCCGCATCGTTGCGGCCAATCCCAATGGCACCTACACCGGTCTCGTGCCCGAGCCGCTGCTGGCGATTCCGGTGCTGGAGATCGATCTGAACCGCGACGGCAGCGTGCGCAACGTGCGTGTGCAACGGCCGCCGAGCCAGGCCGAGGACACGGTGCAACTGGCGATCGACGCGGTCAAGCGCGCCGGGCCGTTCGGCGACGTGTCGCATCTGCCGCAGCCGTGGCGCTTCAGCGAAGTGTTTCTGTTCCGTGACGATCGCAAGTTCAAGCCGCGATCACTGGACTGAATGGACTGAGCACGCGGCTGCGGCCCAGCGGCTACCATCGGCCGATGTTCTTCAATCTGCCGACGCTGCTGACCTGGGCGCGCATCGTCGCCATTCCGCTGATCATCGGCATCTTCTATCTGCCGGTGGAGCCGGCGACTCGCAATCTGATCGCCACCATTTCGTTCGTCGCGGTGGCGCTGACCGATTGGGCCGACGGTTATCTGGCGCGCAGGTTGAACCAGACCTCTTCGTTCGGCGCATTTCTGGATCCGGTGGCCGACAAGTTCCTGGTCTGCGCTTCGCTGCTGATCCTGCTCGAGCTCGGCCGCGTCAATTCGTTGATTGCCTTCGTCATCATTGGCCGCGAGATCGCGATTTCGGCTCTGCGCGAGTGGATGGCCCAGATCGGCGCCAGCCGCAGCGTGGCGGTGCACATGCTCGGCAAATTGAAGACGGTGGCGCAATTGGTGGCGATCCCTTTCCTGCTTTACGACGGGCGGCTGTTCGGGCTGATCGACACGCGACTGTGGGGCAATGGCCTGTTGATCATCGCCGCGGTGCTGACCGTGTGGTCGATGGTCTATTACCTGCAGAAAGCGTTGCCGGAGATCCGTGCCAAAGTCAGGTGACCGCGCGCGGCTCTTCGCCGCGATGCCGGCGGTCTTCGTGCTCATCTGGAGCACCGGCTTCATCGTCGCGCGCTACGGCATGCCGCATGCGCCGCCGCTCGGATTTCTGGCGGTGCGCTATGCGTTGTCGGTGCTTGCGTTCGGGGTCTGGATTGCGGTCGTGCGCGCCGCCTGGCCGCAAGGCCGCGCGCAGTGGGCACACCTTGCTGTCACCGGCGTGCTGATGCACGCCGGCTACCTCGGCGGCGTCTGGGCAGCGGTCAAGATCGGCCTCGGTGCCGGCACGGTGGCGCTGATCGTCGGCTTGCAGCCGGTGCTGACGGCGCTGTGGTTGTCGGCAACCGTTGGCGCGCACAGCATCGCGCGGCGGCAGTGGATCGGTCTGCTGCTCGGCTTTGGCGGCTTGATGCTGGTGGTCGGCCACAAGCTCGGCGTCGGCGAGATCACCGGCTTCAACCTCGCGTTAGCCGTGTTCGCACTGCTGTCGATCACCGTCGGCACGCTGTACCAGAAGCGTTTCGTCGCGCCGTGCGACGTGCGCACCGCCAACGCGGTGCAACTCGCGGCGGCGTTCGTGGTGACAGCGCCGCTGGCGCTGCTGGAATTCGGCGCGTGGGAATTGCATCCGGAACTGGTCGGCGCGATGGCCTGGTCGGTCTTCGTGCTCACGCTCGGCGGCAGCTCGATGCTCTACCTGCTGATCCAGCGCGGCGCCGCGGCCCGGGTAACGAGCCTGCTCTATCTGGTGCCGCCGTGCACCGCGGTGATGGCCTGGCTGTTGTTCGGCGAGCCGCTGTCGGCGCAGGTGCTGGGCGGCATCGCGTTGACCGCGATCGGCGTCGCCCTGGTGGTGCGCGCAGGGTGACAATCGCTCATGCTCGACAACTTCGACAGCCGCGACATCGACCATGACGGCGTGAGGCTGCGCGTGCGCTCGGCCGGCAGCGGCCCGCCGCTGTTGCTGCTGCACGGCCACCCGCAGACGCATGCGATGTGGCACCGCGTTGCGCCGGCGCTGGCCGAGCGCTTCAGCGTGGTGACGATGGACCTGCGCGGCCGTGGCGATTCATCGCGCCCGCCGGCCAGCGCCGACCACGCGCTTTACAGCAAGCGTGCGATGGCCGCCGACGCGCTGGCGGTGATGCGCGCCTGCGGCTTCGAGCGCTTTGCCGTGTGCGCGCATGACCGCGGCGCGCGCGTCGCGCACCGCCTGGCGCTCGATCATCCGCAGGCGGTGTCGCGGCTGATGCTGCTCGACATCGCGCCGACGCTGTCGATGTACGAAGGCACGACCGAGGCTTTCGCGCGCGCCTACTGGCATTGGTTCTTCCTCATCCAGCCGGCGCCGATGCCCGAGCGCGCGATCGAGGCCGATCCGGCGGCCTGGGTGCTCGAGGGCATGGGTTCTCGCAACGCCGGCCTGAAGGTGTTCGCGCCCGAAGCGCTCGCCGAGTACCAGCGCTGCCTGGCGATTCCGGGCAGCGCGACAGCGGTGTGCGAGGACTACCGCGCATCGGCGACGATCGATCTTGACCATGACCGCGCCGACCGCAGCGCCGGCAAGCGCGTCAACGCGCCGCTGCGAGTGCTCTGGGGCGCGCATGGCACGGTCGGCAAATGCTTCGACGTGCTGGCGCTGTGGCGCGCTGTGGCCACCGAGGTCAGCGGCCGGGCGGTCGATTGCGGCCACTACATTGCCGAAGAGCAGCCCGTGGTGCTGCTCGAAGAAGCCCATCAATTTCTCGGAGAGACAAGATGAGCCAGCGACATCGCATCGCCGTCATCGCCGGCGACGGCATCGGCAAGGAGGTCATGCCCGAGGGCGTGCGTGTGCTCGAAGCCGCAGCCCTGCGCTTCGACATCGGCCTCGAGCTGAAGACCTTCGCCTTCGCCGATTGCGAACACTATGCCCGCCACGGCACGATGATGCCCGACGACTGGAAGGAGCAGCTCGCGCCGATGGATGCGATTCTGTTCGGCGCCGTCGGCTGGCCGGCCACCGTGCCCGATCACGTCTCGCTGTGGGGCTCGCTGCTGAAGTTCCGCCGCGAGTTCGATCAGTACGTCAACCTGCGCCCGGCCAAGCTGATGCCCGGCATCCGCTCGCCGCTGGTGGACCGCCACGGCGCGGCGTTGAAGCCCGGCGACATCGACATGCTGATCGTGCGCGAGAACACCGAGGGCGAGTACTCGTCGATCGGTGGGCGCATGTACGAAGGCACGGCGCGCGAGATCGTGATCCAGGAGACGGTGATGTCGCGCGTCGGCGTCGACCGCGTGCTGGCGTTCGCGTTCGACGAAGCGATGAAGCGGCCGCGCAAGAAGCTGACGTCGGCCACCAAGAGCAACGGCATCTCGATCACGATGCCCTATTGGGACGAGCGCGTGGCCGCGATGAGCAAAGCGTATCCAGAGGTGACGGTGGACCGCTTCCACATCGACATCCTGACGGCGCATTTCGTGCAGCGCCCTCAAGCTTTCGACGTGGTGGTGGCGAGCAACCTGTTCGGCGACATCCTGTCCGACCTCGGCCCGGCGTGCACCGGCACGATCGGCATCGCACCGTCGGCGAACCTGAACCCGACGCGCGAGTGGCCGAGCCTGTTCGAGCCGGTGCATGGCTCGGCGCCGGACATCGCCGGCAAACAACTCGCCAACCCGATCGGCCAGATCTGGTCGGCGGCGATGATGCTCGACTTCCTCGGCCACCGCGACGCGCACGACGCCATCGTGCGCGCCATCGAGACGGTGCTCGCGCCGGGTTCCGGCGCGCCGCGCACGCCCGACCTGGGCGGCACGGCGCGCACCGCCGACGTCGGGCGCGCGGTGGCTGCGGCGTTGGGGTGACCCTCCTACCTTGAAGGGGCGCGGCAGGGGCAAAGCGCCTTGACACTGATCGGGGCGGCGGCTGTAATGTTTGCGCCATGCTCGTTGTTGCAAAAACGCACTGTCGAGCTGCACAGCACGACAAGCGCAGCAGCGCGCCGCATCTGGCACCGCCGAGGGGACCCCACGTGAACAAGACCGACATGATCGATCACATCGCCACGCAGGCCGACATTTCCAAAGCCGCGGCGGCGCGTGCGCTGGAAGCCTTTGTCGGCGGTGTGAAGACGGCGCTGAAAAAGGGCAACAGCGTCTCGCTCGTCGGCTTCGGCACGTTCACCGTCACCAAGCGCCAGGCCCGCACCGGGCGCAACCCGCGGACCAAGGAAGTGATCAAGATCAAGGCCGCCAAGGTGCCCAAGTTCCGCCCGGGCAAGGCGCTGAAAGAAGCGCTGTAGAGTCCGCATCCCGGGACACCGGGTGCTTAGCTCAGTTGGTAGAGCGGCGCCCTTACAAGGCGTAGGTCGGGGGTTCGAGCCCCTCAGCACCCACCATGCGGCTTAGAATGCCGCGCCCATGCGATGCGGCCGCTTTGAGCGGCCGCGGCTCATTCGGGCGCTCCGCATCCGCAAAGGTTTTCGCCCCATGTTCGAGTACGTCCGCACACACAACAAGATCTTCTTCCTGATCTTGATGCCGCTGGTCTTCGTGTCTTTCGTCTTCGTCGGCGTGCAGGGCTATGACAGCATGGGCCAAGGCGCCGGCGCCGAGGTGGCGCGTGTCGATGGCCAGAAGATCACTCAGGCCGAGTGGGACGCCGCGCACCGCCGCCAGGTTGAACAGGCGCGCACGCAAATGCCGGGCATGGACGCCAAGTTCTTCGACTCGCCCGAAGTCAAGCGCGAGTCGCTCGACCGCATGGTGCGCGACCGCGTGCTGTTCGCCGCTGCCACACGCGGTCATTTGTCGGTGAGCAACGAGCGGCTGATGCGTGAGATCCAGTCGATCCCGCAGCTCGCCGCGCTGAAGCGCGCCGACGGCAGTTTCGATGTCGATGCCTACAAGGCCATGGTGCAGGCCTCAGGCCGCAGCGCCGAAAATTTTGAGGCCGGGCTGCGGCAGGACCTGTCGGTGCGGCAGGTCTTGACGGCCATCGAAGCCAGCGCCGCACCGGCCAGCGCCGCGGCGCGCACCGCCCTCGACGCCTTGCTGCAGCAGCGCGAAGTGCAGGTACTGCGCTTCGACAGCAAGGACAGACGGCCGGCATCGCGCCCACCGATGCCGAACTGGCCGCCTATCACAAGGCCAACGAGGGCGAGTTCCGCGCGCCCGAGCAGGCGCAGATCGAGGTCGTTGTGCTCGACATCGAGTCGGTAGCTGCCGGCATCAGCGCGCCCGAAGAAGAGCTGCGCAAGTTCTACGAGCAGAACATCGCCCGCTACACGGTGGCTGAAGAGCGGCGTGCGAGCCACATCCTGATCAAGGCGCCGAGGGACTCGCCGGCTGCGGAGCGTGAGAAGGCCAAGGCCAAGGCCGACGCGCTGCTCGCTCAGTTGCGCAAAGCGCCGGCCACTTTCGCCGACGTCGCCAAGAGAAACTCGGAAGATCCGGGCTCGGCCGAGCGCGGCGGCGACCTCGAGTTCTTTGCCCGTGGCGCGATGGTCAAGCCGTTCGAGGATGCGGCCTACGCGATGAAGGCCGGCGAGATCAGCAACGTCGTCGAGTCCGATTTCGGCTATCACGTCATTCGCCTCGACGCCGTGCGCGGCGGCGACAAGAAGTCGTACGAGGCTGTGCGCGGCGAGATCGAAGCCGAGGTCAAGAAGCAGCTCGCTGCCAAGGAGTTCGCGGCCGATGCCGAGCGCTTCACCAACCTCGTCAACAAGGACACCGACAACTTCAAGGGCGTGATCGGCGAGTTGAAGTTGAAAGCGCAAACGGCATCGGTGCTGCGCAACCCGGCACCCGGGGCCAAGGGCGCCATCGCATCGCCCAAGCTGCTCGACGCTGTCTTCAGCGGCGAGTCGATCAAGAGCAAGCAGAACACCGAGGCGATCGAAGTCGGCCCGAACCAGCTTGCGTCGGCGCGCATCGTGAGCCACTCGCCGGCCCGTGTGCAGGCGCTGGCCGAAGTGACGGCGCAGGTGCGTGACCGCGTGGTGCAACAGCAGGCCGCGGCCAAGGCGAAGAAGGCTGGCGAGGACAAGCTGTTGGCGCTGAAGGCCGCCGACTCGGCAGCAGGGTTGCCGCCGGCGGTGCTGCTGTCGCGCTCCGACCCGGCTGGCCAGCCGCGCCCGGTTGTCGATGCCGTGCTCAAGGCCGACACCACCAAGTTGCCGCAGTGGCTGGGTGTGGACCTGGGCGCCGCCGGCTATGCCGTAGTGCGCCTGTCGGCGGTGAAAAACCGCGCGCCCGATGCGCCCGAGGTGACGCAGCTGCTGCCGCGCTACACGCAGGCCTGGGCCGGCGCCGAATCGCAGGCTTACTACAAGGCGCTCGAACGCCGCTTCAAGGTCAAGATCGACGCTGAAGTCGCCGCTACTGCTGCGGCGTCGGCGCCCCCCATCAACTGAGCGTGGCGCGAGGAGCGCTCGCTATAATCAAGCTCTCAACGGTGGCTGTAGCTCAGTTGGTAGAGTCCAGGATTGTGATTCCTGTTGTCGTGGGTTCGAGCCCCATCAGCCACCCCAAGAACATCCTCTGAGATCAATAAGTGAAGCGCTTATTGGCCTTTCTTGGGATAAATCAGGGACAAGTCCGACGTGTGAGCCGCTTCCAAGCGCCCACCTGCCGCGCGCTTGGCCACCGCCGATCCATTTCGCGTAGGCGCGGAGAAACTTCCCCACCGAGTGCCCGAGCTGCTTCGCTCCGAAGGCCGGCGTCATTCCAGCCATGAGGATCATGGTCGCGGAGGTTTGGTGGTTCTTGTAGGCGACCGGTAGCGCATGTGCAGCGGGCGCAGTATCAGCTTCAATTGGCTGCGCCTGAAGGCGCGCTCTTCGAACCGGGTTTGTCTCACGCGGCGCCACAAATGCCGATCAGCGTTTGCCATGGGAGTGCTGCCATTGTGCTTACTACATCGTGCCGGAGTCGATCATGGAAGTAGCCATCCGCAAGATGGGAAATTCGCAAGGTGTGCTCATTCCCAAGCCCATCCTGAACCAGCTCGGCTTCGAAGGTACGGCCGATCTGCAGGTGCGCGCGGGTGTGATCGAGATCCGCCCTGTTCGTCGCAACCCGCGCGAGGGCTGGGCCGAAAACGCACGCCGCCTTGCTGGGCTGGGTGGCGACGTGTTGGTCTGGCCTGAATTCATGAACGAGGCTGACAACGAACTGGTCTGGTGATGAAGACCGGCGAGATTTGGCTGCCCCAACTCGATCCGACGGTGGGTAGCAAGATCCTGAACACACGCCCTTGCGTCGTGATCTCACCCGACGACATGAACGCACACTTGCGCACCGTCATCGTGGCACCCATGACCACAGGCTCACGGCCAGCACACTTTCTCAAGAGCCGCAGCCGACCTTGCGCGACCTGACCCGTTTGCGTCCTGACGAGCGTGCGCTGTACGACGACTTGCGGTGGTTGCGCCTGACTGAAAGACCTCTGCGGCTGGAGCAGGAGCGAATTGACTTTGCGTTGGTAGCTCAGGCGGTCGCACGCGCAGTACGGTGAGAACCGCCGTTGACGGGATGCGGGTTTCCTCTTCTGTCGATACACTGCCGCGCACTTAATATCAGTGCAATCAGATATCCGGATAAACAGGTCAATGAACGATGCCGTGGCGCACCCGGGGCGGCTGACCAAGGCGCCGGAGAACTTTCTCGACCACGCTGGTGTGCAGCAGGTTGCTGCCGAGGCCCGGCGCGGCCGCCGCGATTTCATGCGCGGTGCTTTCGCTGCGGCGGGTGCCGCCGCCGCCGCGCCGCTGACGCGCGCCGCCGCAGGCGATGTCAACATCCTCGAACTGCCCAAGCACAGCAAGGGCCTCGGCCAGGGCGTGGCCAGCGAGGGCTACGGCAAGCCGTCGCAGCACGAAGCCAATGTGCAGCGCCGTCAGAGCCCGGGCCTGACGCAGACGCGGCAGGCCTCGGTGTCGTTCGCGCCGCTGCAATCGCTGTTCGGCATCGTCACGCCGAGCGGTCTGCACTTCGAGCGCCACCATCAGGGCTGGTGGGACGTCGATCCGTCGAAGCACCGCCTGATGCTCAATGGCTCGGACGACGAGATCATGCGCCGGCCGATGGTGTTCACGATGGACGAGCTGATGCGGCTGCCGTCGGTGAGCCGCTTCCACTTCATCGAGTGCGGCGCCAACAGCGGCATGGAGTGGGGCAACGTCGCCGTGCCGACCTGCCAGTACAGCCACGGCATGCTCAGTTGCAGCGAGTTCACCGGCGTGCCGCTGAAGCTGTTGCTCGACATGGCCGGCGTCGATTTCAAGCGAGCGCGCTTCGTGCTCGGCGAGGGGGCAGACGGCTCGTCGATGACGCGCACGCTGCCGATGGCGCTGGTCGAGAGCGGCGAAGTGCTCGTCGCCTACGGCCAGAACGGCGAGATGCTGCGCCCCGAGCAAGGCTTTCCGCTGCGCCTGGTGGTGCCGGGCGTGCAGGGGGTGAGCTGGATCAAGTACCTGCGCCGCATCGAGGTCGGCGACAAGCCCTACGGGAGCAAGGACGAGGCCCTGCACTACATGGACCTGATGCCGGGTGGCCTGCACCGCCAGTACACGAGCACGCAGGAATGCAAGAGCGTCGTCACCACGCCGTCGGGCGGGCAGGTGCTGCTG
>JANMHY010000886.1:0-2710 GCA_031375525.1 Burkholderiales bacterium | reverse complement strand
GGCGCCGTCAACAACCGCTACACCGCGTCACGCAGCGACGACGTGGTCGCCACCTTCAGCTCGCGCGGCCCCAGCCGCGGCGCGCTGCAACTGCCCACGGGCGAGCGCTGGATCGACAACGTGCTCAAGCCCGACCTGGTGGCGCCGGGCAACCGCATCATCGGCGCGGCCGGGGCCGAGAAGGGCAAGGCGGCGCCGACGGGCAACCGGATGGCCACCAACTACCCAGCGCTGATGCAGCAAGCCAAGGCGCGTGGTGCCGGTCAGCTGCCGCAGCAGGAACTGATGGAACTCAGCGGCACCTCGATGGCTGCCCCGGTGGTGGCCGGCGCGGCGGCACTGATGCTGCAAGTCAACCCCGGGCTGACGCCACCGCTGGTCAAGGCCATCCTGCAGTACACGGCCACGCCGCTGGCCAATGCCAACCTGCTGCAGCAGGGCACCGGGCTGCTCAACCTCGAAGGCGCCGTGCGTCTGGCCAAGGCGCTGCGCACCGACATCGCTGCGTCCGTGGCTGCAGGCACGCTCAAAGCCGGCGACAACCTGCTCGCCACCGGCATGACATTGCCCGTGGCCGCCTCGACGATCGGCGGCAAGACGGTGGTGTGGAGCCGCATCGCGTATGCCGGCGGCACGCACCTCGTGCGCGGCGATGCGTTGTTCACCCAGTTCCAGCCGATCTGGGACCCGGCGCTGACCGGGGCGCGGCATTACACGCTGCGAAGCACAATCAGCTGGCTACCGAGCTCGGGCAAGATTGCGGCGAACACCGTGCCCAGCGCGATCGTCGAGCGCAATGCCGGCGCTCAGGCCTTGCTGACCTCGGGCGTGCGCTTGCTCGACGGCGTCGCACTGTCGATGCCGCAAGGCGCGGCTGCGCTGATGACACCCGTGGCGACGCTCGTCGCCCGTGCCGATGCCGGCAAGGGCTACACGCTGGGCATCGGCTTCTCGTTCGGCGACAACGCCATCCGGGCCGACGGCTTCACGCTCAGCCAGGGCTTCATCCTCAACGAAGGCTTCATCCTGAATGAAGGTTTCATCCTCAACGAGGGCTTCATCCTCAACGAGGGCTTCATCCTGAATGAAGGCTTCATCCTCAACGAAGGCTTCATCCTCAACGAGGGCTTCATCCTGCGCGAAGGCTTTATCCTCAACGAAGGTTTCATCCTTCGCGAATCCACCGGCGACGCGGCGGGCACGGCCGATCGCAGCTTCTACGGTGACTGAAGCCCGCCCGCCGGCACCGGACACGCCCGCAGCGGCGCCGGGCTGGCGGCAGCGTTTTCTGCTGAAGCACTTTCACGACTACACGCCGGCGGCGTTGCGGATGTGGCTGGCGATTGCGCTGGCCGGCGCACTGGCGCTGGCGGCCTCGCTGGCGGCGATGGTGTCGCCGGCAGCGCCGGACCGGCTGCAGACCCTGGTCGCGTTGCTGTTCGTTGCGGTCGCAGCCTGGTTTCCGGTCCAGATCCCGCGCACCAAGTATTCGATCGGCGCCGCGGACGTGTTCGTGTTCCTGATGCTGTCGGTGCTGGGACCGCCGGCCGCGGTGCTGGCGGTGGGCCTCGAAGGAGCGATCGGCTCGTGGCGCGGCACCAAGCGCTTGTCCAGCCGCATCAGCTCGCCGGCCGCCGGGATGGCGAGCATGGCCCTTTGCGGCGCCCTGTTCGAAGGGCTCTGGCCGCTGGTGGCCGGGCTGGGATTGAAGGCGCCGATGGCCAAGCTCATCGTGCTGCTGCCGGTGGCGTTCGTGCCCTTCGTGCTGCCGACCCTGGCGCTGATGGCCACGGTCACGCTCAAGCAAGGCGCCTGGCCCAACCTGCGCCACTGGTTCAGCAGCTTCAGCTGGCTGGCGGGTATCTACCTGGCCGCCGCGCTCGTGGCCGGCATCGTGCAGCTCAACGCGAGTCAACATGGCCTGGCCACCATCGGCGCCGTGGCGCTGGCGGCGCTGGGCGTGGTGGCGCTGCTGCGCGTGTCGGTGGCGCACAACGAGGCCGAACACCTTGCGCAGGAGACGCGCGTCACCCACGCGCAACGCGAAGCGGAACAGAACCAGTTGCGATTCGCGGCCGCGTTCACCCACGCTGCCATCGGCATGGCCATCGTCGATGCGCAAGGGCGCATCGTGCGCGTCAACCAGGCCCTGTGTGCGCTGCTGGCGCGCAGCGAGGAGCGCCTGGCCGGCAAGCGCTTTGTCGACATGCTGCATCCCGATGACGGGGCGCTGTTCGAACGCCATTCGCGCGATGTGGCCGAGCGCGTCGGCGCCTCGACGTACTCGGTGGAGTTGCGTTGCACGTCGGGCGACGGCGGCGAACTCTGGGTGGCGCTGCACTGCGGCCGCTACCAAGACGCCGACAGCGCCGAAGACGGGCTGATCTACCAGGTGCAGGACATCACCTCGCGCCAGCTCGCCGAGGCCCGGCTGCAGCATGTGGCCTATCACGACAGCCTGACCGAGTTGCCCAACCGCGCCTACTTTCACGCCGAGCTCGCCAAGGCCGTCGAATCCAGCCGCACCGACCCCGGCGTGCGCTTCGCGGTGATGTTTCTCGACCTCGACCGTTTCAAGGTGGTCAACGACAGCCTGGGCCACATCTACGGCAACGAGTTGCTGCGCGAAGTGGGCCGGCGCATCCAGCAATGCCTGCGCAGGAAAGAAGTGGTGGCCCGGCTCGGCGGCGACGAGTTCGCCGTGCTGCTG
>JANMHY010000213.1:0-1844 GCA_031375525.1 Burkholderiales bacterium | reverse complement strand
AACTATCTGAAGGCCGACATCAGCGAGCGCCAGCGCGCGATGCTGGCCTTTGCGCTGAAGGTCTGCAACGACAGCGGCGCGATCGTCGAGGCCGACTTTGCTGCGCTGCGCGAACACGGCTTCACCGACGAAGACATCTGGGACATCGGCGCCATCACCGCGCTGTTCGGGCTGTCGAACCGCATGGCCAACCTGCTGTCGCTGCGGCCGAACGACGAGTTTTATTTGATGGGGCGGGTGCCGAAAACTAAGGCGTGAAGCCGATGACGATCGACGGCGGAACTTTGCCGTTGTCGTCCTTCGGCAGATCGCCGGTACGGTCGATCGCGCGCAGCACGGCATCGTCCCATATCGGATTGCCGCTCGACTTGACGAGGCGCCGGCCCGTGATCGTCCCGTCGGGCGCGGCGCGCACTTCGACTTCAGCGCGCAGCCCAGGCGGCAGGGTGTCTATGTTGACGATATTGGGCTGAACGCGCGCTTTGATCTTCCCCGCGTAGTTCGCCGATGGGCCCGAGTCGCGCTGCGCCGTGCCCGTTGATTGCGGCGTGCCCGCGGCACCAGCCATCCCCTGCATGCGTTTCAGGTTCTCTTCGCGCAGTTTGGCCACGTGCTCTGCGTCCGCGGCAGCGGCGCGCTTTTCTTTCTCGATCCTTTCGCGCTCGAGCTTGGCTTCTTTCTCACGCTCGAGTTTGTCTGCCTTCTGCCGCTCCAGCTTCTCACGCTCCTGTTCTTCGCGCCGTTCCTTCTCGGCCGCCGCCTTCGCTTTCTCGAGCGCGATGTCGGCGTCGCGCGTGTCGGGCTTCGGCGGCGGCGGTGCCTCGACGGGTTTGACTTCGACCTTCGGCAGCGGCTTGGGCAACGGCAGCGGCGGCTCCACCGCGGCCGGCGCGGCCACCTGCGGCACCGCGGCCCACAACTCGGCGCTCGTGCCGGCCGGCTCGCTCGACCGCCACCTGACGCCGAAGGCCAACGCGATCAACAGACCACCATGCACCAGCAGCGCCATCATCGCGCCACGCCCCATGCCACCCGGCCGTTGCGGCCGGCGGTGCTCGAATCTCGAAGCCTGTGCCATCGTCGCTAAACGCCCTGCTTCACGGAAAGGCCGACACGCTGCACGCCGGCCTTCTGCAAGGTGTCCATGACCTTGACCACGGCCTCGTACTTCACCGACTTTTCGGCCGAGATCACAACCGGTGTTTCGGCCACGCCCTTTTGCGCCTGCTTCACGCGCGTGGCGAGCTGCGCCATCGTCACCGGCTGCGGCTCGGCCTGGCCATCGATCTTGATCTTGACCCGCTCGTCCAAGCCGACGACGAGTTCGATCACCGACTGCGGCCGCGCCTTCGACGCGCCGACGCTCGGCAGATCGACCTCGCCGGTCGTGATCAGCGGCGCGGTGACCATGAAGATGATCAGCAGCACCAGCATGACGTCGATGAACGGCACCATGTTGATCTCGCTCATCGAGCGGCGCCTGCGCGATCCACCGCTTCGCATCGGCTGCGCCACGTCAGTTCACTCCGGCGTTGCGCTGCAGGATGTTGGAGAACTCTTCGATGAAAGTTTCCAACTGGATCGCAATGCGGTCGATGTCGCGCGCGAAGCGGTTGTAGGCGATCACCGCGGGGATCGCCGCGAACAAGCCGATCGCGGTGGCCACCAGCGCCTCGGCGATGCCCGGCGCGACCGTGGCCAGTGTCACCTGCTGCATGTTCGACAGACCGACGAAGGCATGCATGATCCCCCACACGGTGCCGAACAGGCCGACATACGGGCTCACCGAAGCGACCGAGCCGAGAAAGCTGAGGTGGCTTTCGACGACGTCGAGCTCGCGCTGA
>JANMHY010000821.1:0-3541 GCA_031375525.1 Burkholderiales bacterium | reverse complement strand
CTTGACGCCGTCGGCTTCGCGCACCGTGGCTTTGAGCGCATTCGGCGCGAGCCAGCGGCTGCCGACCCACTGAGCGAACACGCGCTGCGCGGCCTTTTTGTCGAGCGCGAACGGCAGCACCGCCTGCGCGCGGATCAGCCGCTGCACATGCGCTTGCTCGACGAGCAAGGGCGATGCGCAGAATGCACAGCGGTCGCCGACCACGTGCCCCTCGAAGCGCGTCTGCGCGCCGCACGATGGGCAATCGACGACGCGCGCTTCGAGGCTCGGCTCGCTAGCCGCCAGGCGGCGCAGCGCGTCGAGGTAGTCCTGCTCGCGCAGCGCTTGGGCTTGCGCGTCGGCGCTCGGCGCAGGCACTACACGCGCGTAACCGCAGGCCGCACAGGCCAGCGCCGAGCGCGCCGGGTCGAACGCCATCGCAGCGCCACAGGACGGGCAGGCAAACGCCTGCGGCGCCGCGCTCATCAGGCAACCTGCGCGCTGCGCGCTTCGGTGCGTGAGCGCTTCGGAGCGGCCGGGCGCGGTCATCAGGCAACCTGCGCGCTGCGCGCTTCGGTGCGTGAGCGCTTCGGAGCGGCCGGGCGCGCTCACTTCAGCGCTTCGACCCCGGCCTTGGCCACCATGCCGTCCTGCGGCGAGGTGACGCCGCTGACACCGATGGCGCCGATCATCTTGCAGCCAACGACGATCGGCAGGCCGCCCTCGATCGGCGTCGAGCCCGGCAAGCCGAGGATGGCGTTGCGGCCAGCGGCGATGCCGTCTTCGAGCTCCTTGGTCGGCCGGCGGTAGGTCGCCGCCGTGCGCGATTTTTCGAGCGCGATGGTGGCGCTGGCGGTCTGCGTGTCGTCGATCATCTCGTAGAAGACCAGCAGGCCGTGGTTGTCGACGATGGCGATGGCCACGTTCCAGCCGTTCTTGCGCGCTTCGGCCTCGGCGGCAGCGCCGACCTTTCTCGCCGTGTCGAGGTTGATCGCCGTGCCGTAGGGCGGGCGCTGCTGCGCGGCGGCGCCGAAAGCCAACAGCGACAGGCCGACGACGACGAGGCCTTTGAACAGGTGGCGGGTGGGCTGCATGGTGTCTCCGTGCGCCGGTCAAAACCGGCGAGATGTTGTGAATGAAAGAGTCATACGTTGAAGGCTTAGCCAGCTACGGCGGCCCCGAGTCATGCGTTCACGCTCGCGAGGGTGTGGGCGAAGCGTTGACAGGGGAAAAGGCAGGCCGGGTATTGAGCTGCGTAATCCATGACCCGGGACTTCGGTGCCGGGGCGATCGGGGTGCCGAGGCCGTGGAGACATGCCGAAGGCCATACCGTGCTTGCCGCTTTGGCGAGGCAAGTGCGGACCCCGCGCAGTCAGAGACCCCGTGCATGCGTGGACACATCTCGCGCGGGAACCGGGAGGTCTCAGGGTCTTCTGCATCTTCGGGTGCAGAGCGCATCGGGAAGCCCAAGGGCGTACGCCGATGAGCCATGGCGCTGAGAAGTCGGACTGCTGCGTAGTACCGAGGAAGCTGCCGAACAACGCCGGGTCTGCAATGGCCGGGCCGCGGAGGTGGTGGAGGGAAGGCGGCAGGCCAAGGGAAATCCGTCGGTTGGCAACGTGCACCGGGCATCGACCCGGGTTCGTGCGACAAACGTCCACAGGCGGATACGAAGGGCTGCTTCATGCTGGTCCTATCGTCATGACCCGAGGCAGGAGCCGTATGCGGTAGTGCCGCACGTACGGATCTGTGGAGGGGGTGCTGGGTGACTGGCATTCCTACTCCGACTTCGAGTGGGTGCCGAGCGCGCATGATCGGCGGGCGCGGCGCGCAGCGGCATCGGCGCGAACCCTCGGCGCGGTCTGCGTAAGATGCCGCCCGCATGAACATCCTGATCCTCGGCGCCGGCCGTGTCGGCGAAAGCGTCGCCGAGAGCCTGGCCTCCGAAGCCAACGACATCACCATCATCGACACCGACCCGGCGCGGCTGGCAACGCTGCAAGACCGGCTCGACCTGAAAGGCGTGGCCGGCAACGGCATCCAGCCGTCGGTGCTCAAGGAGGCCGGCATCGAGGACGCCGACCTGTTCATCGCCTGCGCGCCGCTCGACGAAACCAACCTCGTCGCCTGCAAGGTCGCGCACCAGATGTTCAACGTGCCGACGACGATCGCGCGCATCCGCAGCCCCGAGTTCCAGGACGACGCGGCACTGACCACGGCGCGCGACGGCTTCGCGGTCGATCAGGTGATCTGCCCCGAAGACTCGGTGACGCGCACGCTGCGCAAGCTGATCGAGTACCCGGAGGCGCTGCAGGTGCTCGAGTTCGGCGAGGGCCTGCTGAGTTTGGTCGCGGTGCGCGCAGTCGCCGGCGGGCCACTGGTGCAGCACGCGCTGGCCGAGATCCCGCAGCTCGTGCCGGGCGCGCAGATGCGCATCGTCGCCATCTACCGCCAGGACAAGCCGATCGCCGAGCTCACCGGCACCACGCGCGTCGAGCCCGGCGACGAGGTCTTCGTGCTTGCCGCCACCGAGAAGCTGCGCCATGTGCTCGGCGCCTTGCGCACGATGGACCGGCCGGTCAAGCGCATCATGATCGCCGGCGGCGGCAAGGTCGGTCTGCGTCTGGCGCGGCAGTTGCGCGGCGAGGTGCAGATGAAGATTCTCGAAGTCAACCGCACACGCTGCGACTACCTGGCGACGCAGTTGCCGGCCGACGTGCTCATCTTGCACGGCGACTCCACCGACGAAGAGCTGATGGCCGACGAGAACGTGCAGGACATGGACCTCTTCCTGGGCCTGACCAGCGACGACGAAGACAACATCATGGCCTGCCTGCTGGCCAAGCGCATGGGCGCGCGGCGCGTGCTGGCGCTGATCAACCGCAAGGCCTATGCGGACCTGGTGCAGGGCACGACGATCGACATTGCACTCTCACCATCGCATGCCGTCATCGGCGTGCTGCTGGCCTATGTGCGCCGCGGCGCCGTCGAAGCCGTGCACTCGCTGCGCCGCGGCGCCGCCGAAGCGCTGGAAGCGATCGTGCGCGGCGACAAGGGCTCGTGCCGCATGGCTGGCCGCCGCATCGAGGAGGTGGCGCTGCCGCGCGGCGTGCAGATCGGCGCCATCGTGCGCGGCCTGCCGGTGCCGGGCGATGAAGACGCGCTGGCTTTGGGTGACAAGCGCGGCGACTCGCAGCCCGAAGTCATCATCGCCCACCACGACACGGTGGTGCAGAGCGGTGACCGCGTGATCGTCTTCATGTCGAGCAAGAAGCAGGTGAGAGAAGTCGAGAAGCTGTTCCAGGTGTCGGCCACCTTTTTGGGATGAAGCGGTCCATTCCGCTTGCGTTGCGTTCGGTGCTTGCAAGGCGACGGGCGGGCCGCGTGCGCAGCGCACAGGCTTGCCCTTCGCTGCGCTGCGGGTTCCCTCCGCTCCTCGGCTTTGGGTCGCGCCGCATAACTCGCTGCATTCACTTCGTTCGTTGCGCTCGAACAGATGCGGCGAGTCAGTTGACGAAGCGCGCGGGTACGCGCGCCGACCCAAAACCTGCGGTGCTCGGCG
>JANMHY010000563.1:0-4911 GCA_031375525.1 Burkholderiales bacterium | reverse complement strand
CAGCCGGTGAAGGTCCGTGCCGTGAAATGAGTTCGGCGTTCTCTTCCTGAGCCGGAGGTCTTCAGCGGCAGTGAGCAAGCGGCCGGCAAGCGCCCAGCCTTCGTGGCCGAATTGCAGCGGGCCTTCGTCTTCTTCGTGCTGAATGAGGATCACCGGCGATTCGGTTGCACGCGCTCGGGCGCTCAGCGCATTGACCTTCTCGATGACGTTGTCGATGCCGAACGCTGCTTCCTCGCCGGAGCAGAGTGCGTGCTGCATGTCGATGATCAGCAGGGCGGCGGTCATGGCGGGCTGGATGTCAGTTCAATCGATGGGCTATGCAGCGCTCGGCCACTTGATCTCTACCTTTCGGTTCTGCGCAAGGCAGTCTCGAAGGTACAGATTGATCAGGCTTTGGTACGGCACGCCTGCCTCGGTCGCCATGCTCTTGAAGTAGTCCACGACGTCCTCGGAGAGTCGCATCGTGACTGACTTCTTGAGCTTGGACGCATAGGGGTTGCGCCTGGACTTCATCTTCGAGAGATCGTATTGCGCCTTCATGTCATTCACCTCGATAGAACTTGGCTTCCTGCTGCGTGGCTCTGCGAGCCGAGATGATGCGGATCACTTCGCCTTCTTCCCGCTCACAGTGGCACACCAAGAGGAGTCGGGCGTCGGAGCTCATGCCCAGAAGCAGGAATCGGTCTTCTGTTGAAGAGTTGTCTTCGTCGAAAACTGCACTGCGAAATCGTCGTAGAAGACCGTCTTCGCTGCTTCAAAGGTCACCTTGTGCTTCTTGGCATTGGCAGCGGCCTTCGCTCGGTCCCACTCGAACTTCATGCATACATTGTATGGATGAAGCGAAGGAGATCAAAGCCGGCTGCCGACAGCCGGCTGGTTTTTGTTGTGCCCTTGACAGAGCGCGGCGACGTCACGCGAGGTTCCCAAGGCGTGGCGCCTGGTGCCCCTGACCCCGCGCATGTGTGACCCCGCGCATGTGACCCCGCGCATGCTGGTCGAAGCCTGCCGTCGGATCGAAATCGCGCGCCGCCGCGATCGCGTCGCGCCGGGCCGGGCCGCACTGTCCCGGGCAGCAGGCCGCCTACGACTCGTGCATATGGGATCGCGTATGGCCGTCGCGCATGGCACGGGCGCTGCGGGAATCGCGGACATGTTGACGCGTCAATCGAGCCCTGCAAAGGCTGCTTCCCGCTTACCTTGTCACAAACACTTCCCGCCGGCTTAGTTGCCTCGTACGCAGGAAGGAACGATAGTCTTCCAGCCACTCGCGCAAAGGGTCTGTCGCTACGCCATGTTTGTTGAGGATGTCTTCAATGACATCCGGACCTGGCGCTGTCCATGTGGTGAAGTCGAGCTTTGACTGAATCTCATCGGCCGCACGCCTTGCCGCGTCCGTGTCTATTGAATACTTGTGTTCCTTCGCTTGAGTGAGGTAATGATGCACCCATCGGTGGTAGATCACGCCGACGCCGGCCCGCCACGTGGTCTCCGCTTCGACAATTCTTTCGGAGGAAACGCCCAGGTCTGCCAGCGACACGATGATCTGGTCGTGCAATGCCAGGCGCTCTGCCGCGTTGCTAGACCCATCCCAACCAAAGTTGCTGTGCATGAGTTGATTGAGTTGGGCCTTTGCTTGAACGGTTGCCATCGTCTGCAGTTGCGCAATCGTTGCAGTGGCCTCGCGCACGGTTTCTCGCATCTTTGCTTTCACTGGCCCCAGCGAGAGCTCTAGCAGGTCTGGAAGCCTCAGTAGCAGACAAACAAACGCGCCGCACGCTGCGACTATGCCGGCTAAGACCACGTCTTTAAGCAGGATGCCAACTAGCAGTGGTGCGGCGAGCATGTACAGGCCGCACAGCACGTAGAGCAACTTTGTCACTGTGTCCGCCCCTCCTCGACTACCAACAATACTAGACGACCAGCGCGGCTGACTCCATTTCGGCAATTCGCCTGTCGCGACCTTCGAAATTCGCTTCCGCATTGCGTGGCTAGTTGTGATCCGCTTTGGTATGCGCGTTCGGCGGGCCCACTGGCAGCGTTCCCTGCGCTACTGACCCCCGTACAAACCCAACCCCCCGAGTTTTGGAGTGGGGCGACGGCAAGATGCAGAGCAAACTCGCCATCGGAAGGAAGGTGTCCAAGTGGCGAGAATGTTCGCAATGGTGGTGGTGGCGGCGGCGATTTCTGGTTGTGCGGCGCCGAACACTCCGGGGGCTGGCGCTGGGAAGAACTACACGCCCGTCATTGATCTGCGTGGCGTCGATCAGGCGCGGTACCTTGACGATCTCGGCGCCTGCCGCGGTTCAGCAGCGGTGATCGACGCGGGCCGAGAAGAACTCTATGGCGTAGTCGGCGGTGCGATCTTCGGCGCTGCCATAGGGGCGTCGATCAGCTCAAACTCGCGCGTCATCGGCGCTGGAGCGAATTCCGGCGCGATATCCGGCGGCGCCCGCGCTGGTACAAAAGCACGATCCAGGCAAGAAGTCGTGATGGGCAATTGCATGGCTTCGAAGGGCTATCGGGTGCTCGATGGAACTGCAAACGTTGTGTATCTCCAGCCCGCAGCCGTTGCGCCCAACGCGGCGCCGACGTTGCCGATCACTCCATCCATCACCGTAGATGGGATTGCGCCGACCGCAGCGCCCAAGGTAGCTGCGCCTGCCGTTGTGGGTAAAGATTCTTTCGTCGCCGAGCGATTCGCCAAGGAATCAGGATGTTCGCGGGACACATTGGCGACGATGATTGGCAAGGGGCCGGGCTACGAGAGCTACAGCTTCCAGTGCTTCAACGGCGAGACGCTCGTCGTGCGCTGCGAGTGGGGCAACTGCCGCGCGCTGAGGTGACCGGCCGGCGCCAAACTTGCGCAGTCGCCTTAATCGAGCGTCTGCCGATACCGCTTCAACGCCACCGCCCCCGCCACGAACAGAAACGCCAACAGCGGCCACAGCTCCGGCAGCGCGTGCGCCACGTCGTGGCCCTTCAGCATGATGCCGCGCACGATGCGCAGGAAGTGGGTCAGCGGCAGCACCTCGCCGAGCTTCTGCGCCCAGCCGGGCATGCCGCGAAACGGGAACATGAAGCCCGACAGCAGCATCGACGGCAGGAAGAAGAAGAACGTCATCTGCATCGCCTGCAACTGGTTGCGGGCCAGCGTGCTGAAGGTGAAGCCGACCGCGAGGTTGGCGAGCATGAAGACGCCGATCATCGCCAGCAGCAGCACGAGGCTGCCTTCCATCGGCACCTCGAACAGCAGCGCCGCCGCGATGAGGATGACGCCGAGCTGGAGGTAGCCGATGACGACATACGGCGCGATCTTGCCGACCATGACTTCGAACGGCCGCACCGGCGTGGCCAGCAGGTTCTCCATCGTGCCGCGCTCGCGCTCGCGCGTCATCGCCAGGCTGGTCAGCATGACCATCGTCATCGTCAGGATGGTGCCGATCAGGCCCGGCACGATGTTGTAGCGCGACAGGCCTTCCGGGTTGTAGCGGCGGTGCACGCGCACGTCGAATGGCGCGGTGCTGGCGTTGAGCGATGCGAGCGGGCCTTTCAAGTCATGTGCGAGGGCGAGCCCGGCCACGTTGCCAAGCGCCGCGATCGCGTTGCCCGAGGCCGACGGGTCGGTGGCATCGACCGATACCAGCACCGCGGGCTTCTCGCCGCGCAGCACGCGTTGCGTGAAGTCGTTCGGGATCACGACCATGAACTGTGCGTCGCCGTCTTCGATCAGCGCCTCGGCTTCGCGCTCGCTGGTGCCGGTGTGGATGACCTTGAAGTAGCCGGTGTTCTGCAAAGCCGCCGACAGGCTGCGCGCGAGCGGGCCGCTGTCGGCCGAGACGACGGCCGTCGGCAGGCCCTTCGGGTCAGTGTTGATCGCGTAGCCGAAAAGGACCAATTGCATGATCGGCACGCCGATCGCCATTGCAAACGTCAGCCGGTCGCGCAGCATCTGCTGGAACTCCTTGATGAAGATCGCCAACAAGCGCTGCCAGGAGAAGGCTTTCACGCGGCCACCTTCGAGAAGTTGTCCGGTGCGTCGGCGAGCAGGCTGATGAACACGTCTTCGAGGTTAGCCTCGGTGTGCTGCCAAGTGAGGCTTGGCGTGCTACGCCACGGCGCGATGGCCACATCGAGCGCAGCGGCATCTCGCCCAGCCACGTGCAGCGCGTTGCCGAAGGCCGCCACCGACAGCACGCCGGGCGCAGCCTTCAACGGCGCGACAAGCGGCGTCAGTATCTCGCCCTGCACCGCCCACACGGTGAGCGCCGCGTCGCGCACGATCTCGCGCTCGGTGCCGCGCGCCAGGACCTTGCCATAGGCGATGTACACCAGCTCGTGGCAGCGCTCGGCCTCGTCCATGTAGTGCGTCGAGACGAGCACGGTGATGCCCTCGGCCGCGAGCGCATGGATCTGGTCCCAGAACTCGCGCCGCGCTTTCGGATCGACACCGGCCGTGGGTTCATCGAGCAACAGCAAGCGCGGCTCGTGCATCAGGCAGGCGGCGAGGGCCAGGCGCTGCTTCCAACCGCCGGACAGCGCGCCGGCGAGTTGCTTCTGCCGCGACGTGAGACCCAGCCGGTCGAGCGTACGGTCGACCGCGTCGCGCCGGTTCGGCAGCTCGTACAGGCGCGCGATGAACTCCAGGTTCTCGCGGATCGACAGATCTTCGTAGAGGCCGAAGCGCTGCGTCATGTAGCCGATCTCGCGGCGGATCTGCGGTGCATCACGCTTCAGGTCCATGCCCAGGCACTGCCCTTCGCCGGCATCGGGCGTCAGCAGGCCGCAGAGCATGCGGATCGTCGTCGTCTTGCCGCTGCCGTTGGGGCCGAGAAAACCGCAGATGCGGCCGGCCGCCACTTGCAGCGTCACGTCATCGACGACGGCACGACCGTCGTAGCGCTTGGTCAGGCC
>JANMHY010000790.1:0-5453 GCA_031375525.1 Burkholderiales bacterium | reverse complement strand
CAGCAGCCACCACGGCAGCTCGATGTCATGGTTCCACTCGGTGCCCTGCGCGAACTCCTGGCCCATGAAGAGCAGCTTCTTGCCGGGGTGGCCCCACATGAAGCCGAAGTAGGCGCGCAAGTTGGCGAAGCGCTGCCACTCGTCGCCGGGCATGCGGCCCAGGATGCTGCCCTTGCCGTGCACCACTTCGTCGTGCGAGAGCGGCAGCATGAAGTTTTCGCTGAAGGCATAGACGAGACCGAAGCTCATCTTGTCGTGGTGCCAGCGGCGGTGCACCGGGTCTTGCTGGATGTACTCCAGCGTGTCGTGCATCCAGCCCATGTTCCACTTGAAGTGAAAGCCCAGGCCGCCGTGGTACGTCGGCGCGCTGACCCCCGGGAAGGCGGTGCTCTCTTCGGCGACGGTGAATGCTCCCGGGCATTCGATGCCGATGACTTCGTTGGTGCGCTTGACGAATGCGATCGCTTCAAGGTTCTCGCGGCCGCCGAATTCGTTGGGGATCCACTCGCCGGCGTTGCGCGAGTAGTCGCGGTAGAGCATCGAGGCCACGGCGTCCACGCGCAGACCATCGACGCCGAACTGCTCGATCCAGTACAGCGCGCTGCCAACGAGAAAGTTCTTCACCTCGTGGCGGCCGAAGTTGTAGATCAGCGTGTTCCAGTCTTTGTGGAAACCTTCGCGCGGGTCGGCGTATTCGTACAGCGCGGTGCCGTCGAACTGGGCGAGGCCGTGCGCGTCGTTCGGAAAGTGCGCGGGGACCCAATCGAGCAGCACGCCGACGCGTTTGTCGTGGCAGGCGGCGACGAATCGCTCGAAGCCCTCGGGGCCGCCGTGCCTTGCGGTGGGCGCGAATAGGCCCAACGTCTGGTAGCCCCACGAGCCATCGAACGGGTGCTCGCTGATCGGCATCAGCTCGATGTGCGTGAAGCCCAGGTCGGCGACGTAGCCGGGCAGCGACTCGATCAGTTCGTCCCACGTGTACAGGTGGCCGTCGGGATGGCGGCGCCACGACGCGGCGTGCAGCTCGTAGATCGACAGCGGTGCGTTGCGCGCATTGGCTTCGGCGCGGCCCGCGGGCAACGGCCGCGCTTCACGCAGCGGCGGTGCGACGATGCTCGCCGTGGCAGGACGCAACTCGGCCGCGCGCGCATACGGGTCGGCCTTGGCCGGCAGCACCTGGCCATCGCGTGAACGGATCTCGAACTTGTAGCGGTCGCCAGCCGCGACATGCGGGATGAAGATCTCCCACACGCCACCACCGCCGCGCGAGCGCATCGGGTGGCGGCGGCCGTCCCAGGCGTTGAAGTCGCCGATCACCGAGACGCGGCTCGCGTTCGGCGCCCAGACGGCAAAGCGCACGCCGTCGATGTCGCCGACGGCACAAGGATGCGCGCCGAGAAAGGTGTAGGGCCGCAGGTGCGCGCCCTCGCCGAAGAAGTGCAGATCGGCGTCGGGGATCAGCGGGCCGAAGGCGTAAGCGTCGGCATACACGCCTTCGTCGCCGTTGGACCATCGCACGGCGAGGCGGTAGTCGAAGCGGTTCTTGCGGCGCAGGATTGGGCCTTCCCACAGGCCGGCGGGATCGCGCAGCGAGAGTTCGGCAGCGCGTTTGCCGGTGACTGCATCATTGACAACCACACTAGCCGCGCCGGGCAAGGCTGCTCGCAGCCACAGCTTGCCATCAACATCGGCATGCAGGCCGAGCACGGCGAACGGGTCGCTGTGGCGGGCTTCAATGAGGGCAAAAACCTCGGTGTCAGTGAGCATCGCTGCGGGTCTCACATGGCATTCGATGGCGCTGCACCACTCGGCCCGCGTTCCACCTCATCGGGTCTTGGCCCCAAGGTCGCCCGGATTGCATCGTGGTCCGGAAGCGCTTTTGCGTTCCAACGCACCAGTCGCACACCGGCCGCCGACGTCGCCATGTTCTTTTTCTCGTCGGTTGCCGCTCGATCGCTGCGCTCGTGCGACTTGTCATCGAGTTCCACTGCCGCCAGCACCGCACCGTCCTTCGTGCAAATGACAAAGTCATAGCTGAGCCTGTTGATGCGGTTGTTCCATGCGTTGAAGTTGTGCCCCTTCTTGACGCGGAGCACCCGCGAGACCTGAACTTGCGCCAACACAATGTGCTCCGGCAAAGCACGCACGAGGCGGTGGTAGAGCACCAGCTCCGGCGGTGTCAGCGGCCGTATCACATAGAAGGGCCACTCGGTAGTCGAACCAGTTTTTGACAACAGGCCCATGCGCGCGAGCACGGCCAACGCAACAATGACGATCAGCAGAACAATGAAGACCGTCAGCAAAGTCGTCATAGCGCTTCGATCTGTCGTGTTGATGCGGGCACTTCAAACAAATGCGAACCAGCGGTCGGCAAAGGCCACCACTTCTGCGTCATCGGCAAAGTCGCCAGCATCGGCTTCGCGCAAGGCCGCTTCGATCTCTCGCACTTGCCAAGCGCGCCGCTCATCGGTCTCGCGTGCAGGTTCGGTGCTCAGCTGATAGGACTGCATAGACGGCCTATCGTAGCTGGGTCGGCGGCTCTGTTCACCGCCGCTTCGGCGCCGTCCAAACCTTCTGCACATACTCCCGGATTGTCCTGTCCGACGAGAACGGCCCCATCGCCGCGACGTTCCTGGTCGCGCATTCAGCCCAGGCCGCCTTGTCGCGGTTTGGCAGATCATCGATCGAGCGCACCACGCCCGCTACCACTTCTGCGGCAGTCGCCGCGAGGTATGAAACACGCGGAGCACTTCCACGGTCTCGCCTCGCACGCGATACGGCACGATGTAGCGCGTGTTGAGCACGACCAGTTCGCGGGTGTGCGGCACGCGCCCGGGGCGGCCGAGGTCGGGCTGTGCGGCGAGCACCGCCACGGCCTTCAGCACACGCTGCACGACCAGGCGCGCCGCTGCGGGATCGTCTTCGGCGATGAAGGCGGCTTCCGTGTCGAGGTTGCGCAACGCCGTGCGCAACCACTTAACCTGCATTGAGCTTCCATTTTTTGGCCAGTGCTGCAACTTCGGCATCGTCGGCGAAATCGCCGGCGTTGGCCTCTTTCAGAGCCGCCTTGATCTCGCGGATCTGCCACTCGTTGTTCTCGACGTACTCGCGGACCGCCTCGGCGGCGAGGAAAGACTTGCTGCGCTGCGTCGCGTCGGCCAGCTTGTCCAGGCGAGCCTTGACGTCGTCTTCGAGGCGCAGGGTCATGGTGGTGGACATGGCATCGGCTCCTTGTGATGCGATGTGTACATCCTAGCACGCCCTCCTCGTCAGCACTCCTCATGGCTGCACTTTGACATGCGCGCGTCACCCTTCATTCGAGCGTCAGCACCAAGCGCTTGCCCAACGCAGCCGCGGCGCGCTCCAGTGTCTTGAGCGATGGCCAATGCGTCGGATCTTCCAGGCGTTTCGCTGCGGGCCACGACGTTTCGAGGGCCCGCGCCAGATCCGACAGGCTGCGCTCGCCGCGCGCCAGCCGCAGCAGCATCGCGGCCTGGGTCTTGGCATCGGGGGCGATGTAGCGCGCGCCCTTGACCTTGGCGCTCGGCGCGGGCACGTCCTTGGCTTCGTCCAGACGCCAGGCCAGCATGGCCGACAGCACTTCGGCGGCGTTGAACAGCGCCTCTTCCTCGGTCCGGCCCTCGCTGAAGGTGTCGGGCAGGTCGATGAACTGCACAAAGAAGCTGCCGTCCTTCTGCGGCTCGACGGTGGCGGGATAGCGGATGTCCATAGTGCCTCTCAATTCAGCTTGACGCCAGTCTGGCGGGCGATCGCCGCCAGAAGCCCGGCGCCCATGTCGCGTGCGCCGTGCACGGGCACCGGCACCGCCTTGCCCTCCTTGGTGAGGATGTGGTGGCTGCCATGCACCCGGTCGAGCGACCACCCGGCAGCCTTGAGCTTGGCAATGACGGCTTTGCCGTTCACGAGGCGCGATGATAGATCACTATTGATCTACTTTTGGTGATCAGCGCTTCTTCGGCGCCGTCCAGACTTTCTCGACGTACTCCCGGATCGTCCGATCCGAAGAGAACGGCCCCATCGCGGCGACGTTCCTGATCGCACATTCGGCCCAGGCCGCCTTGTCGCGCCACAGCGCATCGACTTTGCCTTGCGTCGCCACGTAGTCGGCAAAATCGGCCATCAGCAAGTACGTGTCGCGGTTCAGCAGGCCGTCGATCAGACCACGATAACGATCGGGCTCGCCGGGCGAGAACTCGCCGTGGGTGATGGCGTCGAGCACGCGCTTCAAGGGATGGTTCTCTTCGACGTACAGGCGCGGGTCGTAGCCGAGGGCCTTGGTCTTGGCCACGGCGTCGGCGCGCAGGCCGAAGACGAATAGGTTGTCTTCGCCCATCGACTGCGCCATCTCGATGTTGGCGCCGTCCCAGGTGCCGATGGTGAGGGCGCCGTTCAATGCGAACTTCATGTTGCCGGTGCCGGAGGCTTCGGTGCCTGCGGTGCTGATCTGCTCGGACAAGTCGGCCGCGGGCAGGATGAGTTCGGCCAGCGAGACGCTGTAGTTCGGCAGGAAGACCAGCTTCAGCTTGTCGCCGACGCGCGGGTCGCTGTTGATGACACGCGCCACGTCGTGGATCAGATTCACGATGGCCTTGGCGGTTTGGTACGCGCTGGCGGCCTTGCCGGCGAAGATGATCGTGCGCGGCACCCAGTCTTGCTTCGGGTCATCGACGATGGCCTGGTAGCGCGAGACGACATGCAGCAGGTTCAGCAACTGGCGCTTGTACTCGTGGATGCGCTTGATATGCACGTCGAACAGGCTGGCCGGGTCGATGACCACGCCGAGCTCGCGCCGCACGAGTGCTGCCAAGCGCTCTTTGTTGGCGTGCTTGGCTTTGCCGAACGCGGTGTGCAACGCCTTCTTGTGCGCATGCTTTTCCAGCGCCTTCAGCTCGCCGGCATCGGCCCGCCAACCGTCACCGATCTGCGCATCGATGACCGCACTCAATGCCGGGTTGGCCTGCGTCAGCCAGCGCCGCGGCGTCACGCCGTTGGTGATGTTGGTGAAGCGATCCGGGTAGAGCTTGGCGAAGTCGGCGAAGATGGTCTTGACCATCAGGTCGGAGTGCAGTGCACTCACGCCGTTGACCTTGTGCGAGGCCAGCACCGAGATTGCCGCCATGCGCACACGCCGATCGCCGTTCTCGTCGATCAGCGACAGGCGGCGCACGATATCGTTGTCGCCGGGGAAGTGCGCGCGAATCTCTTCCAGGAAGCGGCGGTTGATCTCGTAGACGATTTCCATGTGCCGCGGCAGCAGGCCTTCGAACAGCGGCACGGCCCAGGTCTCCAGCGCCTCGGGCATCAGCGTGTGGTTGGTGTAGCTCACCGCCTGCTGCGTGATGCTCCAGGCGTCGGCCCACGCCAGGCCGTGCTCATCGATCAACAGGCGCATGAGCTCGACCGGCACGAGCGCGGGGTGCGTGTCGTTCAGG
>JANMHY010000755.1:0-2040 GCA_031375525.1 Burkholderiales bacterium | reverse complement strand
GCTGCCGCGCAACAGCGGCAAAGGCGCGGCCGTGCTGCACGGCCTCGACCTCGCCGCACAAGCCGGCTACACGCATGCGCTGACGATGGACTCCGACGGCCAGCATCCTGCGGACTTGATCGGCGCATTCATGCAGCGCTCGCAAGCGCGGCCCGAGGCGATGATCCTCGGCCGCCCGGTGTTCGACGCCAGCGCGCCGCTGCTGCGCGTACGCGGCCGGCGCGTCTCCAACGCGTGGACCAACCTCGAAACGCTCGGCGCCGGCGTCGCCGATTCGCTGTACGGCTTTCGCGTCTATACGATCGCCGCGATGCGCGCAGTGATCCGGCGCCAGCCGTGGATGCGGCGTTTCGATTTCGACACCGAAGCCGTCGTGCGCCTGGCGTGGCGCGGCGTCAAGCCGATCAACGTCGATGCGCCGGTGAAGTACCTCTCCGCCGACGAAGGCGGTGTTTCGCACTTTCGCTACGGCCGCGACAACGCGCTGCTGACGTGGATGCACACCCGGCTGATGGTCGAGTTCGTGCTGCGGCTGCCGCTGCTCGTCTGGCGAAAGCTCACGCGGCGACCCCCATTTCAAGCGTAGCCCCGTCGTAGGCGCGCTCGAACAGCATGGCCTCGTGCGCTTGCAACGGTGCATCGCCAATCACCGCACGCAACGCACTCGCGCCGAGCGTCGGGTGATCGCCGAGCGCCTGATCGACGATCTGCTGCGCCAGCGCGCGCAGCAGTTGATGCGACTGCTTCAACCGCGCCACGAAAGCATCGCTGTCGAGCGCATCGTGCAACCGGCGGTTGAGCTCGGCGAACCACGGCACCGAGGCCTGGTCGAGCATCTCCGCCGGGTTTCGCTTCTCGCTCACGGCAGACCACGCGCGCAGGAAGTGCTGCACCGCACCGTTGAGCCGTTGGCAATCCGCCAGCTCATCGCGCAGCCGTGACAGCACCGCCAGATCGGCGATGCGCTCGTGCATGAACAGCGGCGCCAGCACGCCCCAGTAGTAGCTGTAGTCCCAGATCACCTTGACCGGCATCACCTCCGGGTCGCCGAACAGCGGGTACTGATCGACGTACAGCGCCAGCGCGCTGTCGTAGAAGCTGCGGAAGATCTGCTCATAGACCTGTGCGTGCGCGGCCAGCGGCTTGCCGGCGCGGTCGCGTGCCATCAGCTCGGTGATGAAGCTGTTGCCCATGGCAATGAAGTCGCTGCCCGGCGAGTAGAACGGGTCGAGAAAGCGCCCGGCCTCGCCAGCCAGCGCCCAGCGGTTCGCCGAGAAGACCTGTTTGCAGTCGTAGGAGAAGCGGCGGAAGAAGGCGAAGTCCTGCAGCTTGTCGCGGCGGCTGTCGAGTTCGTCGAAGACACGCGGCTGGTGTTTTTCGATCCACTTCATAGCGCGCTCGAAGGTGTTCATCTCGCCCAACGGATGGATGCGCGGGTCGGCGACGATGCCCACCGAGTGCGAGCCCGATGAGAGCGGGATCAGCCACAGCCAATAACCCGTGCCGACCATGTGGTTGGTGGACAACCAGCGCGTCGGCGTGACGCAGCGCGCGCGCCAGTCGGCGTCGTCGCACCAGTCGTCGATCTGCAGACGCTCGCCGATGCGAAACCAGACCGCGTGCGCGCCATGCGCGTTGTCCAGCGCCAGACCGAGCTTGCGCTTGATCAGGCCGGCACGGCCGCTGGCGTCGATCACCCAACGTGCGTGCGCGACGCACTCCTGACCGCCGGCGCGCTGCCAACTCACGCGGTGCGGCGCGTCGTCTTCAGACAAGTCGAGGCTGCGCACGATCGCCTGATCGACAAAGCGCACGCCCTGGCGCCGCACCTCGTCGCCGAGAAAATTCTCGAAGATGCCGCGGTCGATCTGCCAGCTCGGCACCGCCAGCGGCCGGCTGGCGCCGAGTTCGGTCACGGCGGCGAGATCGCGCTGGCCGTCGCTGAAGAAAAAGCGGAAGCCGAACTTCTTCAACTGCTTGTCCATCAGGTGCGGCTTCAGGCCGAGCACGTTCTCGAAATAATGCGCGCCGATCTCGACG
>JANMHY010000744.1:0-1755 GCA_031375525.1 Burkholderiales bacterium | reverse complement strand
CGCCAGGTTGATGACGCCCATGATGCCGAAGATCAACGTCAACCCGGAGGCGACGAGGAACAGCAGCAAGCCGTACTGCAGCGCGTTGAGGCACTGGATCAGGAAGGTGGCGAGATCCATGGTGTTTTTTGGGCGTTAATGTCCGTTCGCCCTGAGCTTGTCGAAGGGCTTCGACAAGCTCAGCCCGAACGGAAAGACCTTACAACTTACAGCCGCGGCCCGGGTCAGCCAATGCTTTGCTCGCGATGCCGACGTTCTTGTTCTCCTTGCCGACGACTTGGCGCAGATAAAAATCCTGCACCGGGTTGTTCGACTTCGAGATCGTGAAGACGCCGCGCGGGCTGTCGATCTTGGCAGCTTGCAGCGCGGCCGCGAACTCGGCCGTCTTCTTCACGTCGCCCTTCGTGGCATTCAAGCCCACGGCCAGCATCTGCGCCGCGTCGTAGCCTTGCACCGCATACACGTCGGGCTGCAGCTTGTAGGCCTTGGCGTAGGCCAGGCGGAAGGCGTTGTCGCGCGGCGTGTTCAGGCCGTCGGCGTAGTGCAGCGCGGTGAAGATGCCTTCGGCGTCTGCGCCCTGCGCTTCGAGCGTGCCGTCGGTGAGAAAGCCGTTGCCGTAGAGCGGGATGGTTTTCTTCAGGCCCGCAGCGGCGTAGTCCTTGACGAACTTCACGGCGCCGCCGCCGGCGAAGAAAGCGAACACGCCGTCGGGCTTGGTCGCGGCCACGTCGGTCAGCAGGGCCTGGAACTCGACGTTCGGGAACGGCAGGTTCAGCTCCTTGACGACCTGGCCGCCGGCCTTCTCGAACGCTTCCTTGAAGCCGGCCACCATCTCGTCGCCCGCGGCGTACTTCCAGGTCACGGTGGCGATTTTCTTGTGGCCGCGCTTGGCCACCGCTTCGCCGGTGGCGTAGCCGGTTTGCCAGTTGGAAAAGCTGCTGCGGAAGATGTTGGGCGCGCACATGGCGCCGGTGACGGCCCCTGCTCCCGCATTCGGCACGATCAGGATCGTGCCGCTGTCCTTGGCCACGCGCGCCATCGCCATCGCCACGCCCGAGTGCACCGTGCCGACGATGACATCGACGTTGTCGCGCTTGATCAGCTTGTTGACGTTGTCGGTGGCCTTGGCGGGCTCGCTCTCGTCATCGACCTTGGCGTATTCGATCTCGCGGCCGGCGAGCTTGCCGCCCTGCTCTTGCACGTAGAGCTTGAAGCCGTTCTCGATGGCGGTGCCGAGCGAGGCGAAGGTGCCGGTGGCCGGCAGCATCAGGCCGACTTTGAGTTTGGCGCCTTGGGCAAACGTCAAGGACGTTGCGAGTGCGGCCGCGGCGAGCACGGTGAGGCGAATCAGTTTCACGCTTTGTCTCCAGTGGAATGGCGTTGTATGAAGGCGGTGGCGGCTGCGATCACGCGCGCGGCCTGGTCTTTGTGCGGCGAGTGCCCACAGTCGGGCAGCTCCAGCAAATCGGTGTCGGGCACGCGAGCGCGAATGCCGCGGATCTGTTCGAGCGTGCCGTACTCGTCGTCGATGCCCTGCACCGCGAGCAGCGGGCGGGTGATCGAGGCGATCTCCTGCTCGATCGACCACTGCTTGAAGGGAGGGTGCAGCCAGATGTTGTTCCAGCCCCAGAAGGCGGAGTCCGGGTCGTCGTGGTACTTGGCCAGGCGCTGGCGCAAGTCGGTCTGCTGGTAGGCCGTGCGCGCCTTGGCGATGCTCTGCACCGACAGGTCTTCGACCAGGATGTGCGGCGCGAG
>JANMHY010000735.1:0-1955 GCA_031375525.1 Burkholderiales bacterium | reverse complement strand
CGGCGGCCGCCACCACTTCGCGCGCCGTGAGCAGCTTCAGGTTCAGCGCCGACGACAGGTGCGAATGCCACAGCCAGGGCTGCTTGGGCCACAACGCGTCCTCCCAGCGGCCGAAGTGTTCGAGCCTGTGGTCGATGAAGTTGTGCAGCGCCATCAGCGCCTGCTGGCGCGTGACGGCCCAAGCAAAGCTGTCGAGCGAGCCGGGGTGCTCGGCGAAGCGCTGGCGCACGAGCGCGATCACCTCGCGCGTGATCGCATCGGGTTCGAAGCGCGCGCGCTCGGGCACGTCGCCAGGGCCGCCCTTGCCGAAGGACTCGCGGTTGTCGGCGTCGAAGTTCCACTGGCCGCCTTCGGGCTCGTCGCCGTTCATCAGCACCGCGTGCTTGCGCCGCATCTCGCGGTAGAAGTACTCCATGCGCAGTTGCTTGCGGCCCTTCGCATGCGCGGCGAACTCGTGCACGGCGGAGAAGAAGTGGCGGTCTTCGCGGATGTCGAGCACGAGGCCCGCTTGCTTGGCCACGGCACGCAACGAGGCGAGCACGCGGGCATCGCCAGGTGCGGTCATCACCAGCGCTTCGGGTTTGAGCTGCGCGACCGTGGCTCGCAGCAACTCGGCCAACGTCGCTTGTGCGTTGGCATCGCCGAGCTTTTGGTAGTGCAGCGGCCGGCCCGCGTCGCGCAGCGCCTGCGCAAAGTGCCGCATCGCCGACAGAAAGATGGCGATGCGCGGCTGGCTCGACCAGACATGCGTCGATTCTTCGGCCGCCTCGGCCATCCACACCGCGTCGTGCGCAGCGTCGAAGCCATCGAACGCCGCAGCGTCGAGGTCGAGCTGATCGCCGAGCACGATGACCAGGTGGCGCAGCTTCGTCATGCGGCTTGATCCTTCTTCTTGCGGCAGGCTTCGGAGCAGTAGCGCACCTCGGCCCAGTTTTTCGCCCACGCGCGGCGCCAGTTCATCGGCCGGCCGCAGACCGTGCAGGGCTTGCTCGGCAGTGAAGCCTTGTTGCCTTTGAAGCCGGTCATTCGAACAGGCGCCGCTGCGCTGTGTCCGCTGGCTTTGCACGCGCACGCTTCGTTGGCGGCAGCCCGCTCTTGCGCGAACCATGTTTGTCCTGAATCGCCTGCGCTTCTTCACGCGCGGGCGCTGTGCTGCGCAGCGCATACATGCGCTGCTTCGCATTCGTCATCGCACTGCGCTCATCGACGATCGGCTGCGGGTACGCCGCGCTGCCGATCTCCGATACCCAGCGCCGAATGAACACACCGTCGGGGTCGTGATCGGCCGCCTGCTTGGCGGGCGAGTACATGCGCAGCGTGTTGATGCCGGTGGTGCCGGATTGCATCTGCATCTGGCTCCAGTGAATGCCGGGCTCGAAGTCGAGAAACTGCCGCGCCAGAAACAAACCCGGCTCGCGCCAGTGCAGCCACAGGTGATAGCTCGCAAAGCTGACCAGCATCGCCCGCATGCGAAAGTTCAGCCAGCCGGTGGCCACCAAGCTGCGCATGCAGGCGTCGACCATCGGGTAGCCGGTGCGGCCTTCGCGCCAGGCATCGAAGCGCTCGCGGTTGAACTCATCTTCACGCAAGCCATCGCACACACGCGCGAAGTTGCGCTGCTCGACCTGCGGCTCGTCTTCGAGCTTCTGCATGAAGTGGCAATGCCAGCGCAGCCGGCCGGTGTAGCCGCGCAGGTGGTAAGCAAAGCGCTTGTCGGCCGCGTCGTGGCTCGCGGCCAGCACGGCAATGCGCGCCTCGGTAGCCTGGTGCACCGTGCGCATCGACAGCGTGCCGAAGGCCAGGTGAGCCGACAGGCGGCTGCAACCGCCTTCGGCTGTCAGCGGGCTCGACAACGCTTTGCGGTAGTTCGCGCCGCGCTCACGCAAGAAGCTGTGCAGCGTGTCGTGCGCAGACGTCTCACCGGCGGGCGGCAACACGCGGTGCTGCGGCGCGAT
>JANMHY010000723.1:0-7061 GCA_031375525.1 Burkholderiales bacterium | reverse complement strand
TGCGTCGTGCGTGGCGACAGCCAGATGCCGAAGAACAGTTGCGCGAACTGCGCGTCGCGCACTTCGGCTGTCGGTTTGCCGTTGACGAAAAACGCCGCGCCGACACCCGGGCGGTGCACACCGGTGATGCGGTCGCCGGGTTTCACGTCCGGGAAGGCCTGCTTCATGGCGTCGAGCCAGCGCTGCCCGTCGGCCGGGCTGAACTCGCCGACACGCTTCATCTCGTCGAGCGAGCGATCGGCGATAGCGCTGCCGGCGAGCTTTCTCGCATAGCGCAATTCGAGCGCCAGTGCCGTACCGAGCGGATTGCCTGGCGGCAAGGGCGCGAGCGACCACAGCGCCGCGTCGTAGATGTGCAGGCCGAAGTAGCGCAAGCGCCCCTGGCCTTGCAGCAATGCACCCGGCAGGGCGGCACTGACTTCGGCCGGCGGCGCCGTGGTCGCCGTGGTGGCCGTGGCCCACGCTGCCGCGGGCGCTGCCAACATGGCCGTCAAGACAGCGCGACGCGACAGATCGCTACGCACGGCGCAGCGTGAATTGCATGACATCGGTGTTGCCGCCGGCAAAGGCGGCCTCGCAGTAGGCGAGATAGAACTCCCAGGTGCGCATGAAGCGCGTGTCGAAGCCGATCAGGCGCACGCGCCGCTCTTCGGCCAGGAAGCGCTCGCGCCAGCGGCGCAGGGTCTCGGCATAGTCGGCGCCGAAGGCGAGTTCGTTGATGACTTCGAGTCCGGCCGCGCCGGCGGCCTTGCGGAACTCGCTCGGGCTCGGCAGCAAGCCGCCGGGGAAGATGTACTGCTGGATGAAGTCGGTGCCGTGCACGTAGCGCTCGAACAGATCGTCGCGGATCGTGATCGACTGCAGGCACACCCGGCCGCCGGGCTTCAACTTGTTGCGCAGCGTCGCAAAGAAGCTCGGCCAGTACTCGCGGCCGACAGCTTCGAACATTTCGATCGAGGCGATGGCGTCGAACGGCTCGTCGTCGATGTCGCGCCAATCCTGCAAGCGCAGATCGACGCGCTCGGTGGCGCGCGCCGCGGCGACGCGGCTTTGCGCCCAGGCCAACTGCTCGGCCGACAGCGTGACGCCGACGACCTGCGCGCCGCGGGCGGTGGCCGCAGCTTCGGCCAGGGCGCCCCAGCCGCAGCCGATTTCTAGCAGGCGTTGGCCCGGTTGCAAGCCGCACTCGTCGAGCGCGCGCAGCACCTTGGCGCGTTGCGCGTCGGGCAGGCTCTGCGTGCGGTCGCCGTTGAACCAGGCCGCGGAGTAGTTCATCGTCTCGTCGAGCCAGAGGCGGTAGAACGGGTTGCCCAGGTCGTAGTGGGCGTGGATGTTCTTCTTGCTGCCGCGGCGCGAGTTGCGGTGCAGCAGGTGGCGGGCGCGGTACAGCAGCGAGCCCCACCACGAGCCGTAGATCACCGACTCGATGGCCTGGCGGTTGGCAATCAACAGGTGCAGGAGCGCCGGCAGGTCGGGCGTGTGCCAATCGCCGGCGATGTAGCTCTCGGCAAAGCCGATGTCGCCGGATTTCAGCGCGGCGGCGCAGACGTTCCAGTTGACGAGGCGGATGGCCGCGTGCGGCCCGCTGCTGTCGTTGGCGCCGAAATGCGCCGACGAACCGTCGGGCAGTTGCACCTGCAGCCGGCCGATCGACAGGCGGGCGAGCACGCGGAATACCGCGCGCGCGGCGGCCGGTGCGGACGGGGGCAGCGACAGGGTCGCGGGCAGGGTCGAGGTCTGGGCAATCATCGAGCGACGGTGGGGTTGGAAGTGGGGGCATCGAGGCCGCGTGTCAGCGCCTGGGCGGGCGCCTGCGGTTTGCGCACGAAGGGCACACGCTTGGCGAACAGCCGCAGCGCCTGCCAGTGAATGCGCGCGATGACGAACAAAGTCATCAGCGGCTGGCCGAAAAAAGCGCGCCGTTGGCGCGCCGCGGTGGCAGGCGCCAGATCGCCGCTGACGCTGGTGATCAACAGCGGGCCTTGGGCATCGTCGTGCTCGACGCGGGCGACGATGCGGTTGTCGCTGCGCGCGAAGCGAAAGCGGTACAGGCCTTCGACCTCGCAGAACGGCGAGACGTGCAGCATCTTCTTCGCCCGCAGCTCGCGCCCAAAGGCGACGTCATCGCCGCTGAGCAAATAGCAGTGCCGCTCGCCGAACGTGTTGTTGACTTCGGCAACGATCGCCGCCAGAGAGCCGTCACGGCGGTGGCAATACCAGAAGCTCACCGGCTTGAAGACATAGCCGAGCACGCGCGGGTAGGTTTGCAGCCAGACCTCGCCATCGGCATCGCCGACGCCGGCGGCGGCGAGTTGCACGTCGAGCCAGGCCAGGCAATCGGCGCGGCCGTCGCCGTGGTCACGGTCGTGAAAGGCGATCAGGCCGAAGCGGTTGCGCGCCAGCGCCGCGTCGGGCTGCTCGCGCAGGCGGCGCAGCGGCAGCAGCAGAAAGTAGGTGCGGTAGTCGAAGCCGTGGCTCGTCGGCCGCAGGCGCAAGTGGCGCACGATGCCGGTGGCGAGCAGCACCGCGCTCACTGGGCAACCTCCGTGCTTCGCACTGCGGTCAATTCGCCATTCGGGCGGCCGGGCAGGCTCATGCAGCCACCGCCTCGCGCGGCGCGGCGGCCCACGACGCCCGCAGACCTTCGGCCACCGCCAGGCCGGACATCAGGCCGTCTTCGTGGAAGCCGTAGCGCGTCCAGGCGCCGCAGAACCAGATATGCGCGCGGCCCTGGATGCGCGACAGCTCGCGCTGCGCCTGCACGGCGGCACGGTCGAACACCGGGTGCGCGTAGGTCCACTCGCCGAGGACGAGATCCTCACGCACGGGTCGCAGCGGGTTCATCGACACGATCACGGGCGTTTTCCAGGGCAGCGGTTGCAGGCGGTTGATCAGGTAATGCAGGCACACGGCGGCGTCTTCACGCGAGCGGTCGGCCGCCCGTTCGTAGTTCCATGCGGCCCAGGCGCGGCCGCGACGCGGCAGCACCGACCGGTCGGTATGCAGCAGTACGCGGTTGGGCTGGTATCGGATGGCGCCGAGCACCCGTCTTTCGTCGGCGCTGGCATCGGCGAGCAGCGCCAGCGACTGGTCGGTGTGCGCGGCCAGCACGACGTCGTCGAAACGCTCTTCACCGCGGTCGGTCTGCACCAGCACGCCTGCCGGCAGGCGGCGGATAGCGCACACCGGCGTCGCCAGACGTTTGTCGGCGACCTGCGTCAACATCTTCTCGACATAGTGCTTCGAGCCGCCGCGCACGGTGTGCCACGGCGGCCGGTTCGTTAGCTGGATGAGACCGTGGTTGTGGCAGAAGCGGATCATCGTGCCGACCGGGAAGCGCAGCATCTGGTCGGTCGGGCATGACCAGATGCAGCCGATCATCGGCAGGAAGTAGCCGTCACGGAACGCCGTGCCGAAGCGGTGGCGGTCGAGGAAATCGCCGATCGGCTCGTCGAGCGCGGAGTCTTCGCGCGCCAGCGCCGTCGTCAGGCGGTTGAAGCGCACGATGTCGGCCAGCATCGACCAGAAGCGCGGCGAGACCAGGTTGCGGCGCTGCGCGAAGACACCATTCAGGTCGCTGCCGCACCACTCCCATCCGGTGGCCGGCGATTGCACCGAGAACGACATTTCCGAAGGCGCGGTGTCGACGCCGAGCCGCGCGAACAGGTCGATCAGGCGCGGATAGGTGCGCTCGTTGAAGACCAGAAAGCCGGTGTCCACGCCATGCCGGATGCCTTCCTGTTCCACGTCCACGGTGTGGGCGTGGCCACCGAACCAGCGCTCGCTTTCGAACAGCGTGACCCGGCCTTCACCGGCCAGCGCATGCGCCGCTGCCAAGCCGGAAATGCCGGAACCGACCACGGCCACCCGCCGCTGCGCGCCACGCATGGCTCAGCGGCCCGCCAAAAACAAAGGGCCACCGCCTGAAGAAGCGGTGGCCCTGGGTGTAAAGACTGCTGCGCGGCGCCCCGGAGCGAAGGAGGGAGGGAGGGAGGAGGAGGAGAAGCGCTCTGGGATTGCAGCCAGACGAACTGGCAGGCTGCGCAGCATGGAAAACGATACCTTCGCATGGAGCGGCTTTGTCGTGGAAGAGTTCCCAAACGAGGTTGCAACTGCTTGTGTCGAAGGCATAAAACTGAGAATCGAGTTGAACTTATGAGTTCAAAAATTTACCAACAAGTCTCGTCGTTGTCACGGTCTTTATGAGGCCTTGCGGACGGCGAGGATGCGTTGAGCTGGCGCCCATTGCCAGCGTTTGTCTAAGCCAATGCTGTCAAGTTCAACTATAGTATGTCCAGTGCAATCGGTGGTCAATCTTCAAGGTTCGACATGCAAGCGCCCTACTCCGCCAAGCCCGTCACGCTCTCGATCGCTGCCGTCGAGCGCGACACGGGCCTGTCGAAAGACACCCTGCGCGTCTGGGAGCGCCGCTACGGGTTCCCGATGCCCGAGCGCGACACACTCGGTGAGCGCAGCTATCCGTTTGGCCAGGTCGAGCGGCTGCGCACCATCAAGCGCCTGCTCGATGCCGGCCACCGCCCGGGGCGCGTGGTTTCGATGACGGCGGAAGACCTGGAGCGTTTGGCCTCGACGGTTGGCTTGCCGGCAGCGCCGCGCGCCTCGTCGGCGCCCGCCCCGGCGCCGACCGACCTCGGGGACTTCATGCAGGCCATCAGCGCCAACGATGTCGAAGACCTGCGCCGTTTGCTGGCGCGGGCCCTGTCTCGCGTCGGGCTGGGCCACTTCGTGCTCGACGTGGTCGCGCCGCTGAACGTGCAGGTCGGCGAAAGCTGGATGCAGGGCCGCATCGAGGTTTTTCAGGAACATGTCTATACCGAGTCGGTTCAGGTGGTGTTGCGCAATGCCCTGCACCACCTGCCGGCCGCCGGCGCCGGGCGGCCGCGGGTGCTGCTGGCCACCGTCACCGGCGAGCCGCACGGCCTGGGGTTGTTGATGGCCGAGGCAGTGCTGACGCTGGAAGGCTGCCGTTGCGTCTCGCTGGGTGTGCAGACGCCGGTCTGGGACATCGTGCGCGCTGCGGTGGCACATGACGTCGAAGTGGTGGCGCTGAGCTACACCGGCTGCACCAATCCGAACAGCGTCATCGACGGTCTGGTCGAGATGCGGTCCAAGCTGCCGCCGACGATCGAGTTGTGGGCCGGCGGCAGCGCCCCGGTGCTGCAGCGCCGCGCCATCGAGGGCCTGCGCGTCATGCCGGCGTTGCAGCAAGTCTCGCAGGCCCTGGCCGAATGGCATCAGCGCCACGCCGAGACGGCATGAGATGACAACCCCTCGGCCGCTGCGCGGCCACTCCCCAGAGGGGAGGCTCGGGCCGACGCTTGGGAGCGGCCCGGCGCTGGCCCGAGTCCAAGCTGCCTAGAATCCGCTTCTCACGATAAGACCACGACGGGACCGCCATGCTCTACCCCGAACTTTTCAGACAGCTCGAATCGGTGCGGTGGAACATGGAGAGCGACATTCCATGGGCCGGCTTCGACGCCGGCCTGCTCAGCGAAGAGCAGGCGCAGACGGTGAAGATGAACGCCATCACCGAATGGGCGGCGCTGCCGGCCACCGAGATGTTCCTGCGCGACAACCGCGAAGACAGCGACTTCTCCGCTTTCATGAGCGTCTGGTTTTTCGAGGAGCAGAAGCACTCGCTCGTACTGATGGAGTACCTGCGGCGCTTCCGGCCTGAGCTCGTGCCCACCGAGGCCGAACTGCATGAGGTCCGCTTCGAGTTCGACCCGGCGCCGGCGCTGGAGACGCTGATGCTGCATTTCTGCGGCGAGATTCGCCTGAACCACTGGTACCGGCGCGCCGCCGAGTGGCACACCGAGCCGGTCATCAAGGCGATCTACGAAACGCTGGCCCGCGACGAGGCGCGCCACGGCGGGGCCTACCTGCGCTACATGAAGCGCGCCATGGGACGCTTCGGCGACGAAGCGCGGGCCGCGTTCGCCAAGGTCGGCGTGCTGATGGCCAGCGCGCGCCGCACGGCGCAGGCGCTGCACCCGACCAACCTGCACGTCAACGAACGCCTGTTCCCGCGCGACACGATCCAGAGCCGCGTGCCCAACCCGGAGTGGCTGGAGCATTGGCTGGACAAGCAGATCCAGTTTGACGCGGTGTGGGAAAACAAGGTCGTCGAGCGCATCCTGCACAACCTGTCGCTGCTGTTCGAACGCAGCTTTGCTAGCGTGCAGGAGTTGAACCGCTACCGCAAGGAGCTGCTGCGCGCGATCGCGCCTGAAGCGCAGCCCGGTCCGGCAGCGGCCTGAGCGTTCTCAGGCTTTGTAGCCGCTGGCCTGCGCCGCGGCCAGGGTGCGTGCCTGGTCGGCCTTGCGGTCGGCATCGACGCGCTGTGCCGACGGCCGCTCGGCGATGCGCTTGACGTACGCCTTCCAGTCGATGCCGTGCGCCGCGACCAGGTCCTCGCCGTAGACGTTCTTCGTCGCCAGCGCCACCACCGGCAGGTGCACGTAGGCCGCGCAGTCGGCGAGCGTGAACTGCTCGCCCGCGGCAAAAGGTGAGAAGCGCGCCAGTTGCTTGTAGGCAGGGATGTTGCGGTCGAGCAGCTTGCGCACGCGCGCCTTGTGCGCGTCGCTCGACTGCGGCGCGCCGAAGAAGGCTTCGCCATACAGCTCGCGTGCCACCAGCTCCAGGTGCAGTTCGAGAAACTGCGTCATCTCGCGCACCTTGGCCGCCGCCCACGGCTCGGCCGGCACCAGCGCCGGTGTCGGCGACAGTTGTTCGAGGTACTCGACGATGACCGCGCTCTCGCACAGCGGGCCTTGCGGCGTCTTCAGGAAGGGCACCTTGCCGATCGGCGACGCCGCGCGGGCAGCAGCGCCCTTGAGCAGCTCGAAGTTCAGCACCTCCTCCTCGAACGGCAGCCCTTTTTCGAGTAGCACCAGCTTGACCTTGTTGTAGTAGTTCGACAGCGCAAAGCCGCACAGCGTGATCGTCATGGCATCTCCGTGCGCCGGTCAAAACCGGCAAGGTGTTGTGAATGAAAGTTTCATACGTTGAAGGCTTAGCCAGCTACGGCGGCCCCGAGT
>JANMHY010000709.1:0-2461 GCA_031375525.1 Burkholderiales bacterium | reverse complement strand
GGTGCCCGCGGCTTCCGCCAGCGCTTCGAAGCCGCCGCCGAACGGCGCGAGCAGGAGTTGCGCACCTCGCTGGCCCGTGCCGGTGTGGACACGCTCGAGCTTTCCACCGACGCCGACCTCGGCGACTCGATTCTTTCGTTCGTCGATGCCCGCCGCCAGCGCAGCCGGCTGGCGGCCGGCGCGCTGCCGCTGCACAATCGCGCCAGGAGTCATGCATGAACTTCCTCTGGCAAGAAGCCCTGTGGCTGCTGCTGTTGCTGCCTTTGCTGGTGCTGGCGTATCGCTGGCTGATGAAGCGGCGCAAGAAGACGGCCGTGGCCTGGTCGAGCTTGGCCGTCGTCAAAGAGGCGATGGGCAAGCAGCGCCTGTGGCGCCGTCATGTGCCGCCGGCGCTTCTGCTGTTGGCGCTGGCCGCGCTGATCGTCGCCGGCTCGCGTCCCACCGCCGTGCTGACGCTGCCGCTGGTCGAGCAGACGGTGATCCTGGCGATGGATGTCTCGGGCTCGATGCGGGCGACGGACGTTGAACCCAACCGCCTCGTCGCCTCACAGAACGCCGCCAAGGCCTTCATCGCCGAGCTGCCGCGATCGGTGCGCGTCGGCGTGGTCTCGTTCGCCGGCACCGCGGCGATCGTGCAGCCGCCGACGCTGTCGCGCGAAGACGTCACGGCCGCGATCGACCGCTTCCAGTTGCAACGCGCCACCGCCATCGGCAGCGGCCTCATCTTGAGCTTGGCGGCGATCTTCCCCGACGCGGGCATCGACCTGTCGCAAGTCACCGGCGCGAAGATGATGCCCAAGGCGATTGGCGACAACAAGCCGGAAAAAGAGTTCACCCCGGTCGAGCCCGGCAGCTACGCCTCGGCCGCGATCATCCTGCTCACCGACGGCCAGCGCACCACCGGCCCCGACTCGATGGACGCAGCGCGCATGGCCGCCGACCGCGGCGTCAAGGTCTATACCGTCGGCGTCGGCACCAAGGAAGGCGACACGATCGGCTTCGAAGGCTGGAGCATGCGCGTGCGCCTCGACGAAGAAACCTTGAAGCAAGTCGCCAGCGCGACACGCGCCGAATACTTCTATGCCGGCACCGCGCTCGACCTGAAGAAGGTCTATCAGTCGCTCGGCACGCGACTGTCGGCGCAGAAGAAAGAAACCGAGATCAGCGCGCTGTTTGCAGGGCTCGGTGCGCTGCTGACCTTGCTCGCCGCCGGCCTGTCGGTGTGGTGGTTCGGCAGAGTGGCCTGACCTGATCCCGTGTTGCCCTGGCTCGGCGACGACGACGCAGCGCCTTTCCCGCCCACGACCCAAGCCCTCGGCCCCGACAGCGACGCGCCCGGCCTGCTGGCCGCCGGCGGCGCGCTGACGACCCGCCGCCTGGAGCAGGCCTACCGCCGCGGCATCTTCCCCTGGTACAACCCCGGCCAGCCGGTGCTGTGGTGGTCGCCCGACCCGCGCATGGTGCTGCCGGTGGCGGAGTTCAAGCTGCACCGCTCGTTGAAGAAAACGCTGCGCGCGTTTCTCGACGCAACCGGCTGCGAGATCCGTTTCGACAGCAGGTTCGATCAGGTCATCGCCCACTGCGCCACGACGCCGCGCCACGGCCAGCACGGCACCTGGATCGTGCCGGCGCTGCGCCACGCCTACACCGAGTGGCATCACGCCGGCACGGTGCACAGCATCGAAACCTGGACCGATGGCCAGTTGGTCGGCGGCCTGTATGGCGTCGGCATCGGCCGCATGTTCTTCGGCGAGTCGATGTTTGCCCATGCCAGCGACGCCTCGAAGATCGCGCTCGCCGCGCTGGTGGCGTTCTGCCGCGGCCACGGCATCGAGCTGATCGACTGCCAGCAGGCCACCGCACATTTGGCGAGCTTCGGCGCACGCGAAATCCCGCGCGCCGAGTTCGAACGCCATCTGGCGCGGACCTTGGATCAGCCAGGGCCTCCAGCTTGGACCTATGATTCGTCGCACTGGGCACAGCTTTTGACCACGTGACCGCGCTCAAAGAACTTCCCCTCGCGTCGTTGCAGTTCTATGCAACCGCGCCCTACGCGTGCAGCTACCTGCCGGGCCGCATGGCGCGCTCGCAGGTGGCCACGCCGAGCCACCTGATCAATGCCGACGCCTACTCGGGCCTGGTCACCGCCGGCTTCCGGCGCAGCGGCATGTTCACCTACCGCCCGCACTGCGACGGCTGCCGCTCCTGCGTGCCGCTGCGTGTGCCGGTGGCCACGTTCGAAGCCACGCGCAGCCAGCGCCGCGCCTGGAAGGCCCACCAGCATCTGCAGGCGCGCGTGCTGCGCCTGGGCTTCCTGCCCGAGCATTACCAGCTCTACCTGCGCGACCAGAGCGGGCGCCATGCCGGCGGCGGCATGGACCACGACAGCGTCGATCAGTACACGCAGTTCCTGCTGCAAAGCCGCGTCAACTCGCGCCTGGTCGAGTTCCGCGAGCCCGCT
>JANMHY010000665.1:0-3804 GCA_031375525.1 Burkholderiales bacterium | reverse complement strand
TGCGGGCTGGCGATGCGGAGGTTCATGCAGTGATCCTCATCAACCTGCTCCCGCACCGGGAGGAAAAACGGGCGGCGCGCAAGCGCGCCTACTTTGCAGGTCTGGCCGCGGCGTTCTGCGCCGGTCTGGTCGCCGTGGGCTTGTGGTTCGCCGTGCTGAGCCAGATGAAGTCGTCGCAGCAAGAGCGCAACGCCTACCTGGGCTCGGAGATCAAGAAGCTCGAAGCCGAGATCAAGGATATTGCCAACCTGCGCGCCGAGATCGACGCATTGAAGGCGCGACAAAAGGCGGTGGAAGACTTGCAAGCTGACCGCAACGTGCCGGTGCACCTGCTCAACGAGCTGGTCAAGCAGACGCCGGAGGGCGTGTACCTGACCAACATCAAGCAGGCCGGGCAGACCGTCACCGTGACCGGTGTCGCGCAGACCAACGAGCGCGTCTCGGAGTTCCTGCGCAACTCGCTCTACAACTCGACCTGGCTCGAGCGGCCGGAGCTGATCGAGATCAAGGCCGTGGCAGCAGCGACGCAGGGTCGCACGTCAACGTCATCGCGCTTGTTCGATTTCTCGATGCGTGTGTCGATCAAACGTCCACAAGCGCCCGCTGACGCCGCCAGCGCGCCTGGTGGCAAGACACCGGCCAGCGTTGCCAAAGCTCCCTGAGGTCCACCATGGCAACCCAGACCAAATCTCCCGGTTTCGAACTGAGCACGATGTTCGAACAGGCGGCGGCACAGTTCCGCGGCCTCGACACGCGACAACCCGGTCAATGGCCCATGTTGCCCAAGCTGGCCACCTGGCTGGCCTTGGCGGCGATGGTGGTGCTGGTCGGCTGGCTGCTGCTGCTGCAAGGCAAGTCCGAAGAGCTCGATGCCGAGCGCGCCAAGGAGCCGGCGCTGAAGACCGACTACCGCAGCAAGCTCGCGCAAGCCGTGAACTTGCCTGAGCTGAAGAAGCAAAAGCTGCAGGTCGAGGAGTACGTGACCCAGCTCGAGAAGCAGCTCCCCGGCAAGGCCGAAATGGATGCGCTGCTGTCGGACATCAACCAGGCCGGCATCGGCCGCGGCTTGCAGTTCGAGTTGTTCCGTCCGGGCTCGGTCGCGGTGAAGGACTACTACGCCGAACTGCCGATCTCGATCAAGGTATCCGGCCGCTATCACGACATCGGCGCCTTTGCTGCCGATGTGGCCAACCTGTCGCGCATCGTCACGCTGCATGACATGGCGATCGCCACACCGGCCAAGGACGGCGCGGGCCTGCTGTCGATGGACGCGACCGCACGCACATACCGCTATCTTGACAAGACTGAAGTTGACGCACAGGCGGCGCAGAAGAAAGCCGCCGCCGCGGGAGCGAAGAAGCCATGAGATCGACCATGACGACTGCCCTTCGCGCCGTTGCCGTGCTGGCCCTGACCGGACTGCTGGCTGCTTGCGGCGCCGAGCTGTCCGAGCTCGACCAGTGGACCGCGCAGCAGAAGAAAGAAGTCAAGGCGAACGTGACGCCGCTGTCGGCGCCGAAAAAATTCACCCCGCAGCCGTATGCCACGGCCGAAGCGGTGGACCCGTTCAGCAATCAGAAGTTGGCCGTGGCCTTGAAGCGCGACGAGCGCGCGCCGAGTTCGCTGCTGGCCGGAGAGCTGAAGCGGCGCAAGGAGCCGCTCGAGGCTTATCCGCTGGACACGATGTCGATGGTCGGCAGCATCAACAAAGAAACCCGTCCGTACGCGCTGCTGCGTGTGGACAACCTGCTCTACCAGGTCAAGGTCGGTGACTACATCGGTCAGAACTACGGCCGCATCCTGCGTGTCGGCGAAACGGAGCTGGCCTTGCGTGAGGTGGTGCAGGACGCGGCGGGGGAGTGGATCGAACGTACCAGCACCCTGCAGTTGGTTGAACAGCGGGCGGCGCGATGATGAATTCGAAGGAGAAGCGCAACATGATGAACTGGCGTGTTTGGGGGGGAGCATTGGCGATGACGCTGGCCGCTCCGATGGCCTTGGCGCAAGCGGTGATCCAGTCGATCACCAGCACGCAGCAAGCGGGCGCCGATGTGGTGCGCATCGAAATGAGCGAGCCGCTCAAGGCGGTGCCGGCGGGCTTCACGATTCAGCAGCCGGCGCGCATCGCGATCGACCTGCCGGGCGTGGGCAATGCGATGGGCAAGCCATCGGTCGAAATCAACCAAGGCAACTTGCGCTCGGTCAACGTGGCGCAGGCCGGCGACCGCACGCGCCTGGTGCTGAACCTCAAGCAGGCTGCAACCTACCGCGCGCAGATCGACGGCAATGCGCTGTTGATCGTCGTTGACAGTGCCGCGCCAGCGGCTGCTGCTGCGGCGGCGCCCGCAGGTGCCGGCGCCACGCCAGCGACGGCCACCGCGGCCGCGCCGAGCACGTTTGCGCAGAGCCAGAACCGCGATCCGCAATCGTTGCGTGAGATCGACTTCCGCCGCGGCGTCGATGGCGCCGGCCGCGTGATCGTGACCTTGCCGAGCAACCAGGTCGGTGTCGATATCCGACAGCAGGGCACGGGCCTGTTGGTCGAGTTTCCGCGCAGCACCGTGCCCGATAACCTGCGCCGTCGTCTCGATGTCACGGACTTCGGCACGCCGGTGCAGACGGTGACGACCACGCAAAGCGGCGACCGCGTGCGCATGGTCATCGAGCCGCGCGGCAACTGGGAGCACAGCGCGTACCAGAGCGACACGCAGTTCGTCGTCGAAGTGCGCCCGGTCAAGGTCGATCCGAACAAGCTGACGCAGGGCCCGGGCTATGCGGGCGAAAAGTTGAGCCTGAACTTCCAGAACATCGAAGTGCGCTCGCTGCTGCAGGTCATCGCCGACTTCACCAATTTCAACGTCGTCACCAGCGATACCGTCACCGGCAGCCTGACGCTGCGTTTGAAAGACGTGCCCTGGGACCAGGCGCTGGACATCATCCTGCAGGCCAAGGGCCTGGGTCTGCGCAAGAGCGGCAACGTGATCTGGATCGCACCGAAGGACGAGCTGGCGATCAAGGAGCAGGCCGATCTGGAAGCCGGCAAGAAGAAGTCCGAACTCGAGCCGCTGCGCACGCAGTCATTCCAGTTGAACTACACCAAGGCCGAGGATGTGGCCAAGGGACTGGCGGGGACCAACACGGCTGTGGCGGGTGGCGCTGCAGGCACAAGCACGAAACTGCTTTCTGCTCGCGGCAGCGTCATCTCTGACCAGCGCACCAACCAACTCTTCGTAACGGACATTCCTTCAAAACTGGAAGAGATTCAATCACTGATCGCGCGCATCGACATCCCGGTGCGTCAAGTGCTGATCGAGGCCCGGATCGTCGAGGCCAGCGATACCTTCGGCAAGTCGCTGGGCGCCAAGCTCGGTTTCAACGACCTGCGCGGCGTGCGAGGCGGCGTTCCCGGCTGGGGCGGCAACGACGCACGAGTAGCTGTCGGCGGCAACTATGCCGGCATCGGCGGCACAACGCTGCAACCCGGTGGCGCGGCGACACTGGACAACACTCAGATGATCAACCTGCCGGCGCTCAGCCTACCAGGCAGCGGATACAGTCCGGCTAGCTTCGCGCTGTCGATCTTCGGGGCGTCTTCCAACCGATTTTTGAACCTCGAGATCTCGGCGCTCGAAGCCGACGGCAAGGGCAAGGTGGTGTCGAGCCCACGCATCGTTACCGCCGACCAGGTCAAGGCCTTCATCAGCCAAGGCACGAAGGTGCCTTTCCAGCGCTCGACCAGCTCAGGCGCGACGGCGATCGAGTTCGTCGAAGCTGCACTGAAGCTCGAAGTCACGCCGCAGATCA
>JANMHY010000629.1:0-2180 GCA_031375525.1 Burkholderiales bacterium | reverse complement strand
CGCGAATCCCAGGCCGCCGTGTCGGCCGCCGAGAAAGACGGCCGCCGCCCCGGCGAAGACGACCTGCTGCGCCTGGCCGATTCGGCGCGCCGCATGAACAACACCGGCGTTTATTCGAACACCCTCGAAAAGCTGGTGCTGTACTACCCGAAGAAGGACTACTGGAGCGCGCACCTGGCGAGCATCCAGCGCAAGCCCGGCTTCTCCGACCGCCTGGGTCTCGACGTGCAGCGCCTGAAGCTCGCCAACGGCCTGATAACCAAGGCCGACGAGTACATGGAGCTGGCGCAGCTGGCGCTGCAAGCGGGCTTTCCGGTCGAGGCCAAGACCATCGTCGATAAGGGCTACGCCGCCGGCGTGCTCGGCAGCGGCGATCAAGCGCCGCGCCATCAGCGCCTGAAGGATCTCGTCATCAAGTCGCAGGCCGAGAGTGAGGCCGGCCTGGCGAAGAACCTGGCCGAGGCCAACGCGCAGAAGGAAGGCAACGAGCTGGTCAAGATGGGCACCATCTACGCGTCGATGGGCCAGCACGACAAGGCCGTCGAGCTGATCGAAAAGGGCATCGCCAAAGGCAGCTTGAAGCGCCCGGACGATGCCAAGCTGCGATTGGCGTTGTCGATGGCGGCCGTGCCGAAAACCAAGGCCAAGGGCCTGCAAGCGCTGCGGCAGGTCGGCGGCACGGACGGCACGGCGGAGGTGGCGAAGCTGTACACGGTGGTCATACAGTAGCGCCGTCGTGGCCACGGCCGCGTCAACGCCGTTGCCGGCTTGGCGTTGAGCCTGGACCCCGCCCCCGGAGAGTCGCCATGAATGGTTGCCGCCTCGCAGCGCTGCTGCTCTCGATGTCATTGGCGTTCGCCTCGCACGCGCAGAGCGCGGGTCCGCTCAACCCGCTGATCGACTACGACGGCTTCGCTGCCAACGTCGCTGCTGTCGCGCCGCTGCGCGAATCGCGGCGCATCTCGGAAGCGCAATTCATCCGCATGGCGCGCGAGCCCGGCACCGTGGTGCTCGACGCGCGCAGCGAGCGCCTGTACGCGCTGCGCCACGTCAAAGGCGCAACCAACCTGAGCTTTCCCGAGTTCACCGAGGCCACGCTGGCGCGGGCGATCCCGACCAAGGGCTCGCGCGTCCTCATCTACTGCAACAACAATTTCACCGGCGCACCGGAGTCGCTGCCGATGAAGAACCTGTCGTCGGCGCTGAACGTCTCGACCTTCGTCTCGCTGCACGCTTACGGCTACCGCAACGTCTACGAACTCGGGCCGGCGATCGAGGTGTCGCGGTCTCGGCTCGCCTTCGCCGGCACCGAGGTCCGAGCCCCCCTAGTCCACTGAATCATTGAAATGGGCGGTGAGGGACACGCGAGACGGGATGCGATGCAAGGCGCGAAGCACAGCAATGCCCAGAGGCATTGCGAGCATTCGAAACGCTGCAGCGCGCCCGTATCGCGTGGACGGCACCGATCCGGTTTCAGTGATTCAGTGGACTAGCGGTAGTGGCCGTGGCGCTGCAGGACTTCGATCTTGTAGCCGTCGGGGTCTTGCACGAAGAAGAAGCGCGCCAGCAGTTCGTCGCCGCGCTTGAACTCCTTGATCGCCAGCGGCGCATAACCCGCCGCCGTGATGGCCGCGTGCCGCGCGTCGAGGTCTTCCACCACCACCGCCACATGGCCGTAGCCGGTGCCGTGCGTGTAGGGCTCGCTGCGGCCCTTGTTGAAGGTGAGTTCGATCTCGGCGTCGTCTTCGTCGTTGCGCAGGTACACGAGCGCGAAGTCGGGGAAATCGAGCGTGTGCGACGGCGTCATGTCGAGCACGTCGCGGTAGAAGGCGAGCGACTTGTCCAGGTCGAGCACCCGGATCATCGTGTGGATCAGTTTGGCCATGGTTCAGTGATTGCTACCGTCGCACACGCGACTGTCCAGAGTTTCACTCACCGCAGAGGATCGGAGGGACGCAGAGGTTCGCAGAGGAATACCTCATTGCGGTTTTCTCTGCGAACCTCTGCGCTCTCTGCGCCTCTGCGGTGAAGGAGATTGAGTGCCGCCTTGGGCTGTGATCCCGCGCTCAATGCCTCGCCGCCGCCTTCAACGCCACCACAGGCGCCTTGGCCACGAGCGGCGCGGCGTCGCCGCTCTCGATGCCCAGAGCGCGATCACACTTTCGCCGCAGGTACCTCAG
>JANMHY010000586.1:0-7943 GCA_031375525.1 Burkholderiales bacterium | reverse complement strand
GCGATTCGTTGCCGGCATGTCGCTCGGCTGGGAGTGGAGCTTCGTCGCGCCGATCAAGTTGAACGACAAGGTCCATGTGTTCTTCAGCGTCGGCAGCAAGCGCGAGAGCAATAGCAAACCGGGCTGGGGCATCGTCATCCTGCCGTCGGAGCTGGTCAACCAGCGCGGCGAGGTGGTGCAGCGTGGCGAGCACCGGCTGATGATTCCGAAACGAGCCCGGGAATGACACAAGCTCTGCCCCTCGAAAGCATCAAGGTCGTCGATTACAGCCACTACCTCGCCGGCCCGCACATGTCGCGCTGTCTCGCGGCGATGGGCGCGGACGTGATCAAGGTCGAGCGGCCGAATGCCGGCGACCCGGGCCGCGCCAGCCCGACCATCGTCGGTGGCCAAAGCGGCTACTTCATGCAGCAGAACATGGGCAAGCGCGGCCTGTGCGTGAACCTGAAGGACAAGCGCGGCCTGGCGCTGATGCACAAGCTGACCGACGAGGCCGATGTCTTCGTCGAGAACTACCGCCCCGGCGCGCTCGACAAACTCGGCCTCGGCTACGAGGAGCTTTCCAAGCGCAACGGCAAGCTCGTCTACTGCTCGGTCTCCGCCTACGGCCACACCGGCCCCGATGCCGAGCGTGCCGGCTTCGGCCTGATCGCCGAAGCCAGGAGCGGCGCGATGGCACTCGTCGGCTCGCCAGGCGAAGCGCCGCCGTTGTTCCGCATGCCGATCGCCGACATGTACGCCGGCATGCACGGCGTCTCGGCGATCTGCGCGGCGCTGCTCGGCCGCGTCAAGAGCAACCGTGGCCAGCACATCGACATTGCGCTGTACGACTGCATGATTTCGATGCACGACTTTGCAACGCAGAGTTATCTGATGAGCGGCGAGATTCCGGTGCAGACCGGGCACGACCTGCCGCAGAGCACCGTCTATGGCAGCTTCCCCGCGAAGGACGGTTATCTCGTGATCGCGGCGCAGGCCGATGATTCCTGGAAGCGCTTTGCCAAATTGATCGGCGGCGGCGACTACGCGGCCGACACGCGCTTTCACAGCTCGGCCGGCCGCAACGCAAACCGCGTCGAGATCCTCGCCAAGGTGCGCGAGTGGACGATGGCGCAGGCGAGCGTGAAAGCCTGCTGCGCAGCGCTCGACGCCGCCGGCGTGCCGGCCGCGCCGGTGGCGCGCATCGACGAGGTGCTGGCCGACCCGCAGACGCTGGCGCGCGGCATGGTGATCGAGCAGGACCATCCGCTGCTGGGCAAGATCAAGCTGCCCAACTTGCCGTTCCGCTTTTCCGATTGCGACACCACCCCGCGCGGCCCGGCGCCGCTGCTGGGGCAGCACAATCGCGAGGTGGCGGCGGAACTCGGCTTCAGCAAAACCGACATCGACGCCCTGGAGCGCGACGGCGTGTTGTACGCGGAAGCTGGAGCAAAGGACCTATGACCGACCGCTACGCCCTCTTCGGCAACCCCTTGGGCCACAGCAAGTCGCCGCTGATCCACAACGGCTTTGCCAAGGTCACCGGCCACGACGTCGAGTACGGCCTGATCGAGGCGCCGCTCGACGGATTTGCCGCAGCAGCACTCGCCTTCCGCGACAGCGGCGCCAAGGGCTGCAACATCACTGCGCCGTTCAAGCTCGACGCCTTTGCGCTGGCCACCGACAAGATGGAGCGCGCGCAGCAGGCCGGCGCCGTCAACTGCCTGAAGTTCGAAAAGGACGGCCGCATCCTGGCCGAGATGTTCGACGGCGTTGGTCTGGCCAACGACATCGAGCGCAACCTCGGCTTTTCCATGCGCGGCAAGCGCGTCTTGATGCTCGGTGCCGGTGGCGCGGCGCGCGGCGCGTTGGCGGCCTTCCTCGGCCGTGGCCCGGCCGAGGTCGTGGTGGCCAACCGCGACACCGCAAAGGCAGTCGCCCTGCAACGGCAACTCGGCGAGCTCGGCAAGGTGACCGGGTGCAGCTATGCCGACATCGGCGCCGGCGAGCGCTTCGACCTCGTGGTCAACGCCACGTCGGCCAGCCTGCGCGGTGAACTGCCGCCCGTCGATGCCGGCGTCTTCACACAGACCACGCTGGCCTACGAGATGGCCTACGGCAAGGGCCTGACACCCTTCCTGCGCCTGGCGCAAAACGCCGGCGTGCCGCGTCTGGCGGACGGCGTGGGCATGCTGGTTGAACAGGCGGCAGAGGCTTGGGTGTGGTGGCGCAACGTGCGTCCCGACACGCGGGCCGTGATCGACAAACTGACCGTCCCTTTGAAGTGAGCAAGACAAGAATCGCCGTCGCCGGCGCCGGCTACATCGGCCAGGCGCACATGGGTGCCGCGCAGGCCAGCGCGACCGTCACGCTGTCGGCGGTGGTGGATCCCTCGCCCGCCGCCAAGGCCACAGCCGATGCCGCCGGCGTGCCGCTATACGCCTCGCTGGCCGATCTCTTTGCCAAAGACAAGCCCGACGGCGTGGTGCTCGCAACACCGAACCAGTTGCACGTGCCGCATGCGATGGAATGCATGGCGGCCAAGGTGCCGATGCTGCTCGAAAAGCCGATCGCGCTGACGGTGGCCGACGCCGTTGGCCTGGTGAAAGCGGCCGACGAAGCGAAGGCGACGATCCTGATCGGCCACCACCGCGCGCACAGCCCGATCATGGCCAAGGCCAAGCAGGTGGTGGACTCCGGCGTGCTCGGCCGCATCGTTGGCGTGATGGGCAGCGCGACGTTCGTCAAGCCCGACCACTACTTTGCCGATGCCCCGTGGCGGCGCGAACTCGGCGCCGGGCCGATCCTGCTCAACATGATCCACGAGGTGCACAACCTGCGCATGCTGTGCGGCGACATCGTCGCCGTGCAGGCCTTCACGTCGCACGCGGTACGCGGCTTCCCGGTCGAGGACACGGTGTCGATCAGCCTGCGCTTCGCCAGCGGCGCGCTCGGCACCTTCTTCCTGTCCGACACCGCGGCCTGCGCCAAGAGCTGGGAGCAGACCTCGCAGGACAACAAGGCCTACCCGAGCTACGACGACGAAGATTGCTACACCGTCTGCGGTACCCACGGATCATTGTCCGTGCCGACGATGCGCCTCAAGACCTACCCGCGGGACGGTGACCGCTCGTGGTGGAAGCCGTTCGAAGTGGGCGTGGTCGGCATGGTCCGCGACGACCCGATCAAGCGCCAGATGGAGCACTTCGGCGCGGTCGTCCGCGGCGAAGCGACGCCACTGGTCAGCGCACGCGACGGCCTGGCCAACCTGCGCGTCACCGAAGCCATTGTTGCCGCGGCAAAATCCGGCACCACGATCGAGGTACACAACACATGACGCTCAAAGTCCTGATGCTGCACGGCATCAACCACAACATGTTCGGCAAGCGCGACCCGAAGCAGTACGGCACGATCACGCTGGCGCAGATCGACAAGCAGTTGAAGTCGCTCGGCAAGGAGCTCGGTGCGCAGGTCGAGAGCTTTCAGACCAACAGCGAAGGCGCGATGTGCGAGCGCATCCACCAGGCCTACACCGAGGGCAAGGACGCGGTGCTGATCAACGCCGGCGCCTGGACGCACTACAGCTACGGCATCCGCGACGCGCTGGCCATCCTCACGTGCCCGATCGTCGAGCTGCACATGAGCAACATCCACGCGCGCGAGCCGTTCCGCCACGTCTCGGTGTTCGCCGAGATCGTCAAGGGCCAGATCTGCGGCTTCGGCGTCGACAGTTATCTGCTGGCGCTGCGCGCGGCGGTGTCGGCGGTGAGCGCGAAGTGACGCCCGAGATCGGCTGGTGTGCGCCGCTGGCGCGAGCTGGTGATGCGCCACTTGGGCGAGCAGCACGCCGGCCTCGCCGAGCCAGTACGAGGGCACGCTCTCGACGTCGGCGGCAATGTCGCGCAGGGTCGCGCGAACCGGCGCTTCGTCCCACGCAAGGCCGCGCAGTGGTTCGTGGCGATCGGGTTCGAACAGCATCTCGGCTTACTGCAGCAGCCTGACCACATCGCCCGGCGCGCACGCCGGCACGAGCGCATCGCCCTGACCGAGTTCGCAGCCTTCCCAGCGGAAGAACTGGGCATCGCTGTCGCAGGCGATGCCGTCGGCGATCGCGACGATGCGCAAGGTGTGCGCCAGCGCGATTACCGAGCGCGCCAGCGCCATGCGCTCCGGGTCGGCGCTGACCTGGCGCACGAAGGGCCGGTGAATCTTCAACCGGTCGGGGCTAAGCTGAGCCAGGCGTTGCAGCGAGATCGTGCCGGCGCCGACATCGACCAGCGTGAACCCCACACCGGCCGCGCGCAGTTGGGCCAGCGCGTGCTGTAGCGCCGATCCGCCGCGCAGCAAACTGGTTTCGCCGACCAGCAGATCGAGCGTGCCGCGGGGCAGCGCCGCCTGCTCCACGCTGTCTCGAACACGCGCCAGCGTTTCGTCGTCGTCGATGCATTCGCCCACGGCTGGAACGGAGACCGTCAACGCCGCGCCGCCGTCGCGCCAGGCCCGCGCCCAGGCGCAGCCCTGTGCGAGCAGGTGCAGCGCGTGCGGGCGGCGCGTTGCCGCGAGGTCGAGCGCATCGAACACGCGGGCCGCCGGCAGCAAGCCGATCGAAGTCTTCCACATCGGTACGAGCTCGATGCCGGCGACGCGGTTCGAGGCCAGCGCGATCTCGGGTTGAGCCTGCCAGACCACCGCATCGCCGGGCGCCGCTTGCGCGAGTTCGATGCGCAGCGCCTCGGCGCTCGCATCGCCGCGGGCCAGCGTGCTGCCGGACGCGGCCTGCCCGTTGCGCGCCAGGCGGTAGGTGCGCAGCGCCGAGATCACGATCGAGCGCAGGCGCTGCGCGGTGAGATCGGTCTTCAGCCAGTAGCCGTTGATCTCGTGACGCAACACGACTTCGCGTTCGGGCGCGGCGCCGGGCTGTCCGGTGCGCAGCACGAGCTGCACCAGGTGGTCGCGGCGCTGCTCGCGGATGTGCTGCACGAGGGCCAGGCCGGCGTCGTCGGTTTCCATGACCACGTCGAGCAGCACCAGTGCCACGTCGCGCTCGCGGGCGAGCACCTCGCGCGCCTGCGCCGCCGAGTGGGCGCTCAACAGCTCGATGCCGCGGCCGTCGAACTGCAAATCGGCCAGGATCAGCTGCGACACCTGATGCACGGCCGGCTCGTCATCGACGAGCAGGACTTTCCAGCGCGTGTCCTCAGCGTTCATCGGCGTCGGCCCGCGGCGGGTTGGCGAGCAGGTGCGTCATGTCAGGCGCTCTCCGGGCGACGCGTGGCAAGCCCATGTCGAAACGGGCGCCGCGGCCTGCGCCGGCTTCGAGCACGATCGTGCCGCCGAGCTGCCGCGTCACCAGCTGGTTGACGATGTACAGGCCCAGACCGGTACCACCGAGCATGCGGCGCGTCGTGAAGAAGGGTTCGAAGACGCGGTCGCGCAGCGCTGCATCGATGCCCTGGCCGTCGTCGCTGAACGTGAGATGCACGGCGTCGTCGTCGTCCAAGCGCGCGGTGATCGTGATCGACCCCGGCCGGCCCGGCGCAAAGGCGTGCTGCAGTGCGTTCACGACGAGGTTCGTCACCACCTGCGCCAGCGCCACCGGGTAGCTGTCCATCTCGATGCCGGAGGGCACGTCGAGGCGCACACCGACGCCAGCCTCGTCCAGGCGCGGCTTCAAGTCACGCAGCGTGTTGTCGATGCCGTCTCGCAGATCGAACTGCCGGCGTTCTTCGCTGACGCGGTCTACGGCAAGCTGGCGAAAGTTGGCCACCAGCCGGGCCACGCGCTGGGCGTTGGACAGCAGCAGGCGCGCCGACTCCTGCGCGTCGTTCAGGTATTTCTGCTGCGCGGCGGGCTCGAGGCGCCCTTCGTGCCACGCCACTCGTGTCGCCTGCGTGCGCTCGCTCAGGTACGAGGCCGTGCTGACGGCGATACCCACCGGCGTGTTGATCTCATGCGCCACACCGGCCACCAGTCCCCCGAGCGCGGCGAGTTTTTCCGACTCGACAAGGTCCTTGCGCGTCTGCTCCAGGTGCCGCATCGACTCAAGCAACTCGCGCTCGGACTGCTCGCGGCTTTCCTGCGACAGCACGATCCACCAGATGCCCAGCGACGCCACCGCCAGCGTGGCGATGTACAGGCGCAGCATGATGTTGACCGAATCGGCATCGGCATCGGTGGGCAGCGCCATGAAGCGATAAGTCAACACGAAGGCCGCACCCAGCAGCGCCGCGGCGACGCTGAACACGCCGAGGAAGCGCCCGACCCGCCGCAGCGTGTGCGGCTCGAAGCGCGACGTCGCGGGTTGTGGCGGCGCGGCGCCGCGCTTGCAGTGGTCGTGGCAATGCAGCTCGAGCCCGCAGCACAGCGAGCAGATCGGGCCGCCGTAGAAGGTGCAGTGCGCCATGTCGGGGGCTTCGTATTGGCGCTCGCAGATGCTGCACTCGACCAGCGTGTCGCGGCGCAGGTGGTGAAAATGCGCGTCGGCACGGGCAATGTAGTAGCGGCCGCGCGTGGCGTAGCCAATCGCGATCGCCGAGACGATCGCCACGCCGAGTGCGATGAAGCCGAAAAAGGCCTGCGCGACCGGCCCGAAGGCGCCGGCATAGGCGCCGATCGCCACCGCCGAAGCGACCAGCGTCGCGCCGCAGCCGACCGGGTTGAAGTCGTACAGGTGCGCGCGCTTGAACTCGATGTACGGCGGGCTGATGCCGGCCGGCTTCAAGACGACGAGGTCGGCGACGAGCGCGCCGATCCAGGCGATCGCCACCGTCGAATAGACCGACAACACGGCCTGCAGCGTCTCGAAGATGCCGAGCAGCGACAGCAGCAGCGCGATGACGACGTTGAAGACCAGCCAGACGACGCGCCCCGGGTGGTAGTGCGCCAGCCGCACGAAGCAGTTCGACCAGGCCAGCGAGCCGCTGTAGGCGTTGGTGACGTTGATCTTCACCTGCGACAGGCTGACGAACACCGCCGCCAGCCCGAGCGCCAGCGCCGGCTCGCCGACCAGTTGCTGGTAGGCGTGCAGGTACAGATGCACCGGCTCGGTGGCCTGCGCCGTGCTGCTGCCCATGCGCAGCGCGAGCACGGCGAGCAGGCTGCCGGCGCAGATCTTCAGCGCACCGATGACGATCCAGCCCGGGCCCGAGGCCAGCATTGCGCTCCACCAGGCGCGCCGGTTCGCGGCCGTGCGCTCGGGCAGGAAGCGCAGGTAGTCGGCCTGCTCGCCGATCTGACCGACCAGAGAGAACAGCACGCCGGTTGCGGTGCCGAACAGCAGCAGGTTCGCTCCCGACGCGCTGCCCTCGAAGGCCGTCCACGCTTGCAGAAGCTGCGGCTGCTTGATCAGGATGAAGGCCAGCGGCAACACCATCATCACGATCCACAAGGGCTGCGTCCAGACCTGCAGCCGGTTGATCGCGGTGACGCCGAAGAAGACGATCGGGATGATGACCAGCGAACACAGCAGGTAGCCGACGACGAGGTTCAGCCCCAACGCGAGTTGAAGCGCCTGCGCCCAGATGGCGGTCTCGATGGCGAAGAAGATGAAGGTGAACGAGGCGTAGATCAGCGACGTGATCGTCGAGCCGACATAGCCGAAGCCGGCGCCGCGCGTCAGCAGGTCGATGTCGACATTGGCCACACTGCACCAATAGGCGATCGGCAGGCTGACGAGAAAGATCAGCAGCGAGACCACGGCCACCGCCAGCATCGCATTGGCAAAACCGAAGCTGAGCGTGATGCTGGCGCCGATGGCTTCGAGCGCCAGAAACGAGATGCCGCCGAGCGCCGTGTGCGCCACCACGCGCGGCGACCAGCGGCGGTAGGAGGCCGCGGCATAGCGCAGCGCGTAGTCCTCGAGGGACTCCTTGGCCACCCACGATTGGTATTCGCGCCTGACTCGAAGCATCGCCGCGGCCGCTCCCGCCGGGCGCGCCGGCCCAGCGTGTCGAGGGTAGCGCAAG
>JANMHY010000582.1:0-2526 GCA_031375525.1 Burkholderiales bacterium | reverse complement strand
CAATGCCGCTGCTGGTGAAGTTCACGCCGCCGATGCGCGAGCAGGTCACGGCGCTGAAGCGTTTTCTGTTCGCCGCGCTGTACCGTCACCCGCAGGTCGCGCAGACGACGTCGCAGGCGCGTGAGGTGGTGCGGGTGCTGTTTGCCGCGTACGCCGATGCGCCGCAACAGCTGCCCGACGAGCACCGCCTGGCCCACGAAGCCATCGGCCTGCGCGCCGTGGCCGACTACATTGCCGGCATGACCGACCGCTTTGCCTCTCGCGAGTACACGCGGCTGACGGGACGCGGCGCTTTCGAGGACGGCTGACATGGCACGCCAGCCGCGCTTGGCAATGGCCGGCGAGCTGCACCACGTGCTGCTGCGCGGCCACAACGGTCAGGCCGTGTTTGCCGACGATGCTGACCGCGCCGCCTTCGTCGAGTTGCTGCGCGAACCGGCGGCGCGGCAGGGCGTGGCGATTCATGCCTACGCGCTGCTGGCCAGTGAGGTGCACCTGCTGGCCACGCCGGCCGAAGCCGAGTCGCTCGCCCGCTTGATGCAATCCATCGGCCGCCGCTACGTGGCGCTGTTCAACCGCCGCCATGCCCGGCGCGGCACGCTGTGGGACGGCCGTTTTCGGACCAGCCTGCTCGACAGCCAGACGCTGTTGCTGCCGGCGATGCTGCACATCGAGGCACTGCCGACGCGGGCGGGGCTGGTGGCTGTGGCGCAGGACTGGCCCTGGTCGAGTGCCGCGCACCACGTTGGCCGCCGCCGTGATCCGTTGCTTACCGGCCATGCACTGTATTGGCGGCTGGGGAACACGCCGTTCGAAAGAGAGCAGGCGCACACTGTCGCTTTGCATGAGGTTCAGCAGGGCGCTGAGGACATGCGGTTTGGCCACGCCGTGGCCAAAGGATTGGCCCTGGGGCCGGCAGGCTTCGTGGATCGAATGGCCGAAACGCTCGGGCGGCCGCTGGCCTCGCGTCGGCGTGGCCGGCCGTTCGGGCAGACAGTGGATAAGTCTGTCCCCAATTAAACGGCATAACAAAGCTGTCACTGAATTTATCGAGCCTGACCCCAATTAAAAGGCGTTGGCGGCATTGTTGCGGTGCAGTAACCTCGCCGTCCCGTCTGCTGATTTTTGGAGCGCGCGACATGAGCATCGCCACCCGCCAAGAACTCGAAACCGCCGCCGCCGAGGGCCTCTACGACCCGGCTCACGAACACGATGCCTGCGGCGTCGGCTTCGTCGCTCACATCAAGGGTCAGCGCTCGCACAACATCGTCGCGCAGGGCTTGAAGATCCTCGAGAACCTCGACCACCGCGGCGCGGTCGGCGCCGACAAGTTGATGGGCGACAGCGCAGGCATCCTGATCCAGATCCCGGATGAGTACTACCGCGCCGAGATGGCGGACCAGGGCATCGACCTGCCGCCGCCGGGCGAGTACGGCGTCGGCATGATCTTTCTGCCGAAGGAACACGCATCGCGCCTGGCCTGCGAACAGGAACTCGCGCGTGCGGTCAAGGCCGAAGGCCAGGTGCTGCTCGGCTGGCGCGATGTGCCGCTGGACCGCGAGATGCCGATGAGCCCGGCTGTGCGCGCCAAGGAGCCGGTGATCCGCCAGATCTTCATCGGCCGCGGCCCCGATGTGATCGTGCCCGATGCGCTGGAGCGCAAGCTCTACGTGATCCGCAAGACCGCGTCGGCGGCGATCCAGGCTTTGAAGCTCACGCACAGCCGCGAGTACTACGTGCCGAGCATGAGCTGCCGCACGGTGATCTACAAGGGCCTGCTGCTTGCCGACCAGGTCGGCCAGTACTACCGCGATCTGGCCGATGAGCGCGTCGTCAGCGCGATGGCCCTCGTGCACCAGCGCTTCTCGACCAACACCTTCCCCGAGTGGCCGCTCGCGCACCCGTACCGCATGGTCGCGCACAACGGCGAGATCAACACCGTCAAGGGCAACTTCAACTGGATGCGCGCGCGCGAGGGCGTGATGAAGTCGCCGGTGCTCGGCGACGATTTGCCCAAGCTCTACCCGATCAGCTTCGAGCACCAGAGCGACACCGCGACTTTCGACAACGCGCTCGAGTTGCTGACGATGAGCGGCTACTCGCTGGCCCACGCGATGATGATGATGATCCCCGAGGCCTGGGAACAGCACGAGGGCATGGACATCCGCCGCCGCGCGTTCTACGAGTACCACGCCGCGATGATGGAGCCGTGGGACGGCCCGGCGGCGATGGTGTTCACCGACGGCAAGCAGATCGGCGCCACGCTCGACCGCAACGGCTTGCGCCCGGCGCGCTACATCGTCACCGACGACGATCTGGTCGTCATGGCCAGCGAGTCCGGCGTGCTGCCGATCCCCGAGCCGAGCATCGTCAAGAAGTGGCGCTTGCAGCCGGGCAAGATGTTCCTGATCGATCTCGAGCAAGGCCGCATCGTCGATGACGAAGAGCTGAAGAACCAGTTCGCTTTCGCCAAGCCGTACCGGCAGTGGATCGAGAACGTGCGCATCAAGCTCGATGCGCTCGACA
>JANMHY010000509.1:0-6395 GCA_031375525.1 Burkholderiales bacterium | reverse complement strand
CCAGTCGGTGACCATGCGGGCCGTGGACTGATTGACGAGCATCGACTTGCCGTCCACCTGGATCGTGCCGGCACCGCGCACGACGACGCCGCCGCTGGGCAGGACCTGGGCCATCGCGCCGGCCGCCGTCAATAGATTGAGCGCGAAGACGGCATGGCGCCGCGTGGCGCCGCGGCGCTCACCAACGCCGGACTTGCCGGCCGAGCGCGCACACTCCGCGACCGCGACCACCATACCGCGGCAACGATCGAAGATCAGGCGGTGGGCATTGGCATTCATGGTGGGTCCTCCGGCGCGGTTGATCGATGGTCAGAACTGCTGGCTGAGCTGCACGTAGGCGCGGGCGCGGCTGTCGTCGCTCTGCGCCTTGGTGGAGCCGCGCGCGGCGACCCAGCCCTTGACGATCAAGCCGCTGTAGTTCGCATAGGTCAGGCCGACGCCGTGCGACAGCAGGTGGCGCACGTTGTCGTTGTCGTCGGGCAGCGGCGACTCGTGCTGCCGGCCGATGGCGTAGTCACCGAAGGCCGCGAACACCCAGTCGCCCGGATATAGGGTGATCGGCAGCTGCTTGCGGTATTCCCAGCCGAAGATCAGCGCCGAATCACTCGGCGTGTCGGGGCCAGGATAGCCTCGCACACCGTTCGGTCCACCCAGGCTCTGCTTCTCCGAGCTGTCCAGGTCCTTGCTTGCGAACTGCGCCGTCGCGCTGAGGTACAGGTAATCCTTGTTCGGCAGCGACTGCAGGCGCGACGCGGTCAGCACCACCTTGTTGTAGCTGCCCCCAGCGCGATAGTTCGCCGCATCGGTCGCCCTGTCGGCCGGCGTCTTCAGTTCGAGCCTGCCGCCGATGAGGTTGGCCGAGTAGTTGCTGATGCCGCCGCCCCACCAGGTGTCGCGGAAATCGCCGACGGCGCCGACGGTGAAGTACGAGGTGGCGCTCTTGCGGCTGACGAGGTTGATGGCGCCGACCTTGTCCTCGAAGCGTCGATGGTCGAAGCTGCCCTGCAGGAACAGGTTCTGGTTGCGCGAACGCAGCAGCGGGTGCAGCAACTGCACCGTCAGCGCCTCGCCCGTGCCCGTGGCGTCCAAAGGCTCGAAGGTGGACGATCCGAGGCGGTAGCGCAGGGCACTGGCGGCGAGACCCAGCTTGGTGCCGCGCGCACCCACCGGCATCAGCCACGCGGCGCGCACGAAGGTGACGCCGCCGGTGGTGGACACCAGTCCCTTGAGCGACAGGCTGTCGCCACGCCCCGTCGGACTCTGCCAATCGACGCTGCCGCCGAGGCGGTAGCGGCCGGTGAAGATCGATCCGCCGTTGTCGATGTCGGCCCCGAACAGAGCCACCTTGCCCGGCGCGACCTTGACGGTCAAATCGGCAAAGCCGACGCGCTGGCCCGGGGTCAGCGAGGACGTGATGACCACGCCACGCAGGTCGCCAAGCGCGAACAGCGCGCGCTCGACCCGGTCACGCTCGGCCAGCGGATGGCCGCGCAGGTCGTCGATGAACCGGTCCATCAGCGCGGCATCCACGCGCACGGCAGGGTCGACCTCGAGCTTGATGTCGCCAATACGACCCTCGATGACGCGCAGCTCGACGATGTCATCCTTCAAGGTCTGTTCCGGTACGTAGACCTGCGCCAGGAACAGGCCTTGGCGCTGCAGAACCACCTCGACGTCCTTGGCCGCGTCCTGCAGATCGAGCAGGCTCTTGTCTGCACCGACGTACTTCGTCAACAGCAGCAGCAAAGTCTGCTGGCGCGCCGGATCGATGCCGACCAGGCGAAATGCGGCGACGCGCAGTTTGGGCCCGCCGGTCAGCGGCGCAGTCAGCGCTCGTGGAACGTCCGGCATGCGCACCGCCGCTTCGGGTTGCGCCTCGCGTGCCGGCGGCGTCAGCTCCTTGAGCAGGCTGCCTGCGCCGGGCACAGTCGATTGCGCCGCCGCCAACGCCGACAAGCCACAGCCGATCAGCAACGCGGCAGTACGCGGGGCACCCCCCGGTATGAGGGGTAGGGTCTGAAGCACATTCACGTCGTTGCTCCGGTGTACCGACATTCGTTGCGCATTGAGGCGCCGGGCTGGCCATCGAGAACCCAGGCGGGATCAAGCATCCGAAAGGCGTCCTGCCTGCTCACCGTGTTGCTGGTGCTTGCCACTTCCGCGACGACGGCCGTCGAATCGAGCGGCAGGAGCAACCAACTTCGCACCCGAGTCTTTGGAGCTTTGCCTGCGCCCGTCCACATCACTCCTAGGGGGACTGCCAGTCGGCCGCTCGCCCTGGCAGCGACACGCGCCGCCCAATCCCGCCGTTGATGGCTCGTTGTCATCGCCTTGCCAGCGCGACGCGCGCCACGAGCGGACTGGGTGGGTTCATGACTCATGCTCGTGCACCCCAACCACGCAAGCAAGCGGGGCGACCCCTATACACCTTGTTACTGCCTTCAGGATTGTGCGTTCAGAAGTTCACACACGTGTTCTTCAAGCGGCCGGCTCTAAGAGTTGTCTCGGACCCATCGATCGCGCACATCGATCGCGCAGGCCCTCGATCAAGGCATTCAGATCGGCGCGAGTGAACCTGCGCACGAATGGACGCGCGATACCACTCGAAGTGGCATTCAAAGTCCGTCAGCCGCTGGGCAACTCCACTTCTCGTCAGTCGAGATGACGAACTCTTCGTGGCGCAGTGCCCGCACTTGCCAGCGCAGTTTGCACAGGTCCAGAACTGGCCCGACCTTGACCCGGAAGTGCGGAGCGCGCGGAAAGATCCAGCAGCGATGCTTCCAGATTGCCGACTTTCATACGGAGGCACTCGAATGCTCCCGCGCTCCTTGACCTACGCGCGGCAAGTTGTCGGCTGCGCAGTCCCCCCGAATGCATCCGTGTGATGCGCGCCACAGTCACGTCTCGGACGTGTGATTGAATCACTGGCCCAGCAACAGCCACGGGGCGGTTTACTACTCGGTTTACCCCTGGCGCTGCGCCAAGCAAAACGGGTTAGCCCCTTGTGAGAGCTAACCCGTTGATTTCATTGGTCGGGACGGCGGGATTCGAACTCGCGACCCCTTGCACCCCATGCAAGTGCGCTACCAGGCTGCGCTACGCCCCGAGGAAGGTTGCAAGTATAGCGACTCGCGCTTCGCCCTCAGTCTTGAAGCAGCTCGCGCAGGGCGATCAGCTCGGCGCGAACCTGCCTGGGCGACAGCTCCGTCACCTCGGGCAATGGCATGGGCTGCGCGCGCTCGTCCGCATCGTGATCAGCGCCATTGCCGAGGTCGCTGTCATGCAGATCGTCGTGGCCGTTGCGGCGCTCGGCCACGGCGCTCTCGCCGAGTTGATTGCGCGCGCCGCTGATAGTGAAGCCCTGCTCGTACAGCAGGTCGCGGATGCGGCGGATCAGCAGCACTTCGTGGTGCTGGTAGTAGCGGCGGTTGCCGCGCCGCTTCATCGGCTTGAGCTGCGTGAACTCCTGTTCCCAGTAACGCAGCACGTAGGGCTTTACTTGGCACAGCTCGGCCACCTCACCGATGGTGAAGTAGCGTTTGGCCGGGATGGCCGGAAGAGTTTTCTCCAAGGAAATCAATGGGTTTCAATGCGAAAGCTCAGAATCTACTCGAAGTCTTCGTCCGTGCCCGTTTCGCCTTGCACCAGGCTCTTTAATTTGTGACTGGCGTGAAATGTGACCACGTTGCGGGCCGTGATCGGGATCGCTTCGCCGGTGCGCGGGTTGCGGCCCGGCCGCGGCGCCTTGCGCCGGATGTTGAAGTTGCCGAAGCCCGTGAGCTTGATGTCATCGCCGCCGACCAGCGCATCGTGCAGGATGTCGAAGAAGGCTTCGACCATGTCCTTGGACTCGCGCTTGTTCAAGCCCAGGTTGTCGAACAGCAGTTCGGACAGCTCGGCCTTGGTCAGCGTCGGCGTCTCGATCGACGGCAGGATGACGGCCTTGGGCACGGTGGGCGGCGTGGTCATCGTGATCTCCTCCATCATCGTCATGCTCGCAACCGCGCGCCGAGCCTCGTCTTCGCGCGTTCGATCGCTTGCTGCATGACGGCGTCGATGCGCTCGTCGGTCAGCGTTGCTTCGTCATCGCGCAGTTCGAGCCGCACGGCCATGCTGCGCTCGTGGCCTTCTGCAGCCTTGGGCTTGTACAAATCGAACAGGTGCGCTGCGCGCACGAGGCCGCTGGCATCGTCTTTCAGTGCGGCGATCAAGGCCTCGTGCGTGACGCCCTCGCCGACCACTAGCGCGACGTCACGCAGCACCGATTGCTGACGCGGGAGCAGCGTGGCTGTGGGCAAGGGCCGTTCGAGCAGCGCGTCGAGATCGAGTTCGAAGACGACAGGCGCGTGCGGCAGTTCATAGCCCTGGCACCAGTGCGGATGCAACTCGCCGACCCAGCCGATGGCCTGCTCGCGCACATAAACGCGCGCACTGCGGCCGGGATGCAAGGCCGGATGCTCTGCGGCGGCGAAGCGCACGTGCAACGGAGCCAGCAGCGACTCGACATCGCCCTTGGCGTCGAAGAAGTCAACCATGCGCTCGGGCGTACCCCATTGCATGGTGTCGGCCGAACCGTAAGCCAGCGCGGCGACGCGCATCGGTTGATCGAGTCCGGCGACGGAGACCTCGCCGTCGGTCGCGAGGGCGTTGCGCTGGTAAACACAGCCAGCCTCAAAGATGCGAACGCGCGGTGCGCGCCGCGCGAGGTTGTGGCGCAGCGTCGCGACGAGACTGCCGATCAGGCTCGAACGCATGACGGCCAACGGCGCGGCAATCGGGTTCAAGACACGGATCGGGTCGGCGTTGCCAGCCAGCTCGCGCTCCCAGCGCTCTTCGACGAAGCTGTAGGCGATCGTCTCCTGGTAGTCGAGCGAGGCCAACGCGCGGCGCAACGCATGCACGCTGCGCCGCGACTCCGGGCGCACGCGCGCGGTGATCGGCGCCAGCGGCGCGCTGCTAGGCAGCTTGTCGTAGCCGTGGACGCGGATCACCTCTTCGATCAGATCTTCTTCGATGTTCAGATCGAAGCGCCACGACGGCGGGGTCACGGTGATCGTGCCGTCGCCTTCGGTGAAGGCAAAGCCGAGGCGCTTCATCACATCGGCGCACTGCGCTTGCGTCAGCGGCATGCCGATGACCTTGGCCGCGCGCGCCACGCGCAGCGTCACCGGCTGGCGCTGCGGCATCGCGGGTTGCTGGTCGTCCATCGGCCCCGCTTGCCCACCGCAGATGTCGATGATGAGCTGCGTGATGCGCTCGATGTGTTCAACCGTGCCTACCGGATCGACGCCACGTTCGAAGCGGTGGCCGGCGTCGGTCGAAAACGCATACCGGCGCGAGCGGCCCATCACCGCCTCAGGCCACCAGAATGCGGCTTCGACGTAGACGTTCTTCGTGTCGTCGCTGACTGCCGTGTGGTCGCCACCCATGATTCCGGCCAGCGACTCGACGGCCTTGGCATCGGCGATCACGCCGACCTGCTCGTCGAGCTCGACCGTATTGCCGTTGAGCAGCTTCAGCGATTCACCTTTGCGGCCCCAGCGCACGACCAGCTCGCGGTCGATCTTGTCCAAGTCGAAGATGTGTGACGGCCGGCCGTACTCGAACATCACGTAGTTCGAGATGTCCACCAGCGCCGTGACGCTGCGCTGGCCGCAACGTGCCAGGCGATCGACCATCCACGGCGGCGTCTTCGCTCTCGGATCGACGCCACGCACGATGCGGCCGGAGAAGCGGCCGCACAGGTCCTTGGCGTCGATGCGCACCGGCAGCTTGTCGTCGTGCGTCGTCTTCACCGGCGAAAACGTCGGCGTCTTCAGCGGCGCGCCCGTCAGCGCCGAGACCTCGCGCGCGATGCCGTACACCGACAGGCAGTGACCGAGGTTGGGTGTCAACTTGAGCGTCATCAAGTAGTCGTCGAGCGCGAGCACCATGCGCACGTCTTCGCCGAGTGGCGCATCGTTCGCCAACTCGAGCAGGCCACCATGGTCGTCACTCAGCTTCAGCTCGCGCGCCGAGCACAGCATGCCGAAGCTCTCGACACCGCGCAACTTGCCGACACCGATCTTGAAAGGCTTGCCATCCTCGCCGGGCGGCAACTCAGCGCCAACGAGCGCAAGAGGCACGCGAATGCCGACGCGCGCGTTCGGCGCGCCGCAGACGATCTGTAGCGGGCCGTCCTTCGAATACTTGCCGGCATCGACGCGGCACACACGCAGCTTGTCGGCATTCGGGTGCGGCTCGGCCTCGACGATCTCGGCGACGACGATGTTGGCAAACGGCGGCGCGACTGGCCGAAGTTCTTCGACCTCCATGCCCGACATCGTCAGCAGGTCAGCGAGTTGTTGGCTGGAGAGCGGCGGGTTGCAGAACTCGCGCAGCCAGCTTTCAGGGAA
>JANMHY010000505.1:0-6736 GCA_031375525.1 Burkholderiales bacterium | reverse complement strand
CTCGGCGCCTGACGCGTCGGTCGGCAGCGCCGACACTGCCGCCTCGGCGCCGAGCGCGTCTTCTTCGCTCTCCGGCTTCGGCAGCTCGCGCACATCGCGCAGCATCGTCAAGCGCCAGACCACCCCTGTTGCGACCAACGCGCTCGCACCGGCGAACAGCAGCGACGCGCGCAGGCTCACATGCTCGCCGAGCCAGCCGCCCATGAGCGCGCCGGGCCCGGCCGGCAGCAGAATCAACCACCGCATCGTGCTCGTCATGCGGCCGAGCAGCGGCGCCGGCGTCACCGATTGCCGCAGCGACAAGAAGTTGATGTAGATCAGCACCGCGCCAACGCCGAACAGAAACAGCATCAGCGCGAACATCAGTTGGCCCAGCGCATTGGCTGGCGCGGCGGCCAGCAGCAGCCAGCCCAGGCCGCAGACGCCCAGGCCGAGCAGCAGGCATGGCCCAGGCCCGATGCGCGACGACACGCGATGCCCCATCGTGCTGGCCAGCACCGTGCCGGCGCCCAGGCCGACGAAAGACAGGCCGATCTGCGATTCGTTCAAGCCGAGCGTGCGCGTGGCAAAAAGAATCTGCACGACGACCGCGGCGTGATGGCACATCTGCCAGACGCCGACGGTGCAGGCCATCGTCACCAAGAGCGGCGTGCCGCGCACGAAGCGGATGCCGGCCTTGAGGTCGCGCCAGAAGTGTTGGTCCTTCTTCGGTGTGATGACTTCCTGCACGCGCACGCCGCGCAGGATCAGCACCGAGGCGATCAGCATCAACGCATCGAGCAGCAGCGCCACCGGCGCGCCCACCGACTTGATCAAGGCGCCGGCAAAGCCGGGGCCGGCGACTTCGGCGCCCGAACTGGCCAGCGCATTGCGCGCATGCGCCTCGACCAAGCGCTCGCGCGAGACGACCTGCGTCAGCACGATCTGCGCCGCCGAGCCGGCCACCGAATAGACGCAGCCCATGACGAAGGCGACGATGTACATCCACGGCATGGCGAGCCAGCCCAGGTAGTACGCGGCCGGCACGGTGAGCACGACCAGCGACAGCAGGAGCTCACCAGCGATGTACACCGGCAACTTGCGCACGCGGTCGAGCCACACGCCCGACGGCAGCGACAGCAGCACGAAGGGCGCGATCTCCATCGCCACCAGCAGGCCCATCTGCGTCGGTGTGGCGTGCAGCAGCACGACCGCCGTCAGCGGCAGGGCGAGCATCGTCACCTGGCCGCCGAGCGAGGAGATCAGGATCGAGGTCCACAGGCGGCGGTAGGCGGCGTCGCGCAGCAGGTCGTTGGCGGGCAGCGCGAAGCGTTGCCTCAAAGCCAGCAGCCAACGTGACGGTAAGACGAGTGACAACATGGTGAAGAACAAAACAGTTCGGGCCTGACGCTGATCGCTCAGCGCAGGCCCGATGCCGCTGGAGCGAGAAGGCTAGTGGTCGATGCGCGCACCGACGATGAAACCGCGGCGCAGTCGGCGCGGGTTCGGGATGTCGTGGGTGGTGGTCATTGACAGGTCTCGCTGAAGTGCAGTCAATGTAGCAGCGGCTTGCGCTGCCGACCAGTCCCTAGCTTCTGTAGTCCGCATTGATGGTGACGTAGTCGTGCGACAGGTCGCAGGTCCAGACCGTCGCGTGCGCAGGGCCGCGGTGCAGATCGACGCGGATCGTGATCTCGCTTTGTTTCATCACGCGCTGGCCGTCGGCCTCCTGGTACGCGGTGTGGCGGCCGCCGTTGACGACGACGTGCACGTCGTCGAGGAAGAGATCGATCAGGCCCTGGTCGAGGTCGCCGATGCCGGCGTAGCCGACCGCGGCCAGGATGCGGCCGAGGTTCGGGTCGCTGGCAAAAAACGCTGTCTTGACGAGCGGCGAATGCGCGATCGCATAGGCGGCCAGGCGGCACTCTTCTTTCGTCCGCCCGCCATCGACACGCACGGTGATGAACTTGGTCGCGCCCTCGCCGTCGCGCACGATCGCCTGCGCGAGCGTTCGTGCGACGCCGAACACCGCCTCGCGCAGCAGCGCACCGTCGGGCGATTCGAGCTGCGAGATCGGCGCGTGGCCGGCGCGCTGCGTGGCGATGAGCACGAAGGAATCGTTGGTGCTGGTGTCGCCGTCGATCGTGATGCGGTTGAAGCTCTGGTCGGCGGCTTCGCGCACCAAGCCTTGCATCAGCGACGGCTCGATCACCGCGTCGGTGGCCATGAAGCCGAGCATCGTCGCCATGTTCGGCCGGATCATGCCGGCGCCTTTGGCGATGCCGGTCACGGTCACGGTCTTGCCACCGATCGTGACTTGCTTCGATGCTGCCTTCGGCAGCGTGTCGGTGGTCATGATGCCCTGCGCGGCATCGAGCCAATGGTCGCTCGCCAGATCAGCCAGCGCCGCCGGAAGGCCAGCAATGATCCGATCGACCGGCAGCGTTTCCATGATCACGCCGGTGGAGAACGGCAGCACCTGCTCGGGCGCGAGCTTCAGCGCCCGCGCCAGCGCGTCGCACGTCTGACGCGCGCGCGCCAAGCCGTCGGCGCCGGTGCCGGCGTTCGCGTTGCCGGTGTTGATGACGATGGCGCGGATGCCACCCTTCTTGTCCAGATGCTCGCGGCAAACCTGCACAGGCGCGGCGCAGAAGCGGTTCAGGGTGAACACGCCGGCAGTCGCGGCGCCCTCATCGAGCACGAAGACGACGAGGTCGCGCCGGTTGGCCTTGCGCACGCCGGCCATCGCAGTGCCGATGCGCAGGCCAGCAACGGGATGCAGATCAGTTGCGTTTGGAGTGCTCAGGTTTACAGGCACATCAGACCCCGAAGGTATTGCCAAGCGACCGCCGCGGATCGGGCTTTGCCCGGCCGCTGGCGGGCCTTGCAGGCCGCATGGCCGCGAGACGCGGCCATTCCTCGACCCGTCCAAGCCGACGCAGGTCGACTTGGAGCCGCGGGCCTCGGCCCCCTTGAGGGGGAGCGGCGAAGCCGCTTCGGGGGTGGGTCATCACGTGAGCTTGCCGTGGCAGAGCTTGAATTTCTTGCCGCTGCCGCACGGGCAGGGATCGTTGCGGCCGACGCGCGCAAAGGCCTCGGCCCGCGTCGCCGCATCGACTTCTTCCGACACGCTGCCGTCTTCGTTCGGATGCGTGTAGGTGACGTTGCTGACCTGCGCGGCGCTTTCCTCCAGCGCCTCGGCGGCTTGCGCGACCTGTTCCTGCGTCTGGATGCGCACCGTCATCAGCACGCGCGTGACTTCCATCTTCACCAGGCCGAGCAGTTGCGAGAACAGCTCGAAGGCTTCGCGCTTGTACTCCTGCTTCGGATTCTTCTGCGCATAGCCGCGCAGGTGGATGCCCTGGCGCAGGTAGTCGAGCGAGGCCAGGTGCTCGCGCCAATGCGTGTCGATCTGTTGCAGCATGACCATGCGCATGAAGGGCGTGAACTGGTCGTCGCCGACGACTTCCAGCTTGTCGGCGAACGCTTTGTCGGCCTCGGACTGCACGCGCTCGAGGATCTCTTCATCGGTGATCGAGTCGGCTTTCTCGACTTCGGCCTTCAGCGGCATGTCGAGGTGCCACTCGTCGCGCAATGTCTTCTCCAGACCGGCGATATCCCACTGCTCTTCGAGGCTGTCGGCCGGCACGAAGGTGCGCACCACGTCTTCCATCGCGCTCTTGCGCAGGTTGGTGGTGATCTCGGCAAGCGACGCCGATTCGAGGATGGCGTTGCGCTGCTGGTAGATGACCTTGCGCTGGTCGTTGGCGACGTCGTCGTATTCGAGCAATTGCTTGCGCATGTCGAAGTTGCGCGCCTCGACCTTGCGCTGCGCGCCTTCGATGCTGCGCGTGACGATACCGGCTTCGATCGCTTCGCCCTCGGGCATCTTCAAGCGGTCCATGATCGCGCGCACGCGGTCGCCGGCGAAGATGCGCATCAGCGCATCGTCCAGGCTCAGGTAGAAGCGCGACGCGCCCGGGTCGCCCTGGCGGCCGGAGCGGCCACGCAATTGGTTGTCGATGCGGCGCGACTCGTGGCGCTCGGTGGCGATGATGCGCAGGCCGCCTTCGGCCTTGACCTTGTCGTGCAGGCCCTGCCACTCGTTGTGCAGTTGCGCGATGCGCTGGCTGCGGTCGTCGGCCGCGACCTGCTCGTCGATCTCTAGGAAGTGCACCTGCTTCTCGACGTTGCCGCCGAGCACGATGTCGGTGCCGCGGCCGGCCATGTTGGTGGCGATCGTGATCACGCCCGGCCGCCCGGCTTGGGCCACGATCTCGGCTTCCTTGGCGTGCTGCTTGGCGTTCAACACCTGGTGCGGCAGGCTCACCTTTTCGAGCAGGCCGGCGATCAGCTCGGAGTTTTCGATCGACGTCGTGCCGACGAGCACCGGCTGGCCGCGCTCATGGCACTCGCGGATGTCGTTGATGACGGCGTCGTATTTTTCCTTGGCTGTCTTGTAGACCAGGTCGAGCTCGTCCTTGCGGATCGTCGGCTTGTTCGGCGGGATCACCACCGTTTCCAGACCGTAGATCTCCTGGAACTCGTAGGCCTCGGTGTCGGCCGTGCCGGTCATGCCGGACAACTTGCCGTACATGCGGAAGTAGTTCTGGAAGGTGATCGAGGCCAGCGTCTGGTTCTCGCTCTGGATGGCCACGCCTTCCTTGGCCTCGACGGCTTGATGCAGGCCGTCGCTCCAACGCCGGCCGGTCATCAGGCGGCCGGTGAATTCGTCGACGATGATGACCTCGCCGTCTTGCACCACGTAGTGCTGGTCGCGCTGGTAGAGGTGCTTGGCGCGCAGCGCGGCGTACACGTGGTGCATCAGCGTGATGTTGGCCGGATCGTAGAGGCTCGCGCCTTCGGCCAGCAGGCCAGCCGTGCCGAGGATGCGCTCGGCGTTCTCGTGGCCCTGCTCGGTCAGGAAAACCTGTCGTCCCTTTTCGTCGAGCGTGAAGTCGCCGGCCTCGATCACGCCTTCGCCGGTGCGCAAGTCTTCCTCGCCGATCTGCTGCTTCAACTGCGGCACGACGGCGTTGATGCGCACGTACATCTCGGTGTGGTCTTCGGCCTGGCCGCTGATGATCAGCGGCGTGCGCGCTTCGTCGATCAGGATCGAATCGACCTCGTCGACGATCGCATACGACAGCGAGCGCTGCGAACGGTCTTCGGTGGCCTGCACCATGTTGTCGCGCAGGTAGTCGAAGCCGAACTCGTTGTTGGTGCCGTAGGTGACGTCGGCGGCGTACGCCGCCTGCTTTTCTTCGCGGCCCATGCCCGGCACGTTGACGCCGACGGCCAGGCCGAGGAAGTTGTAGATCTGGCCCATCCACTCGGCGTCGCGCCGCGCCAGGTAGTCGTTGACGGTGACCAGGTGCACGCCCTTGCCGGCGAGCGCATTCAAGTACACCGGCAGCGTAGCCATCAGCGTCTTGCCTTCTCCGGTGCGCATCTCGGCGATCTTGCCCTGGTGCAGCGCCATGCCGCCCATCAACTGCACGTCGAAGTGGCGCATCTTCAGCGTGCGCTTGCTGGCCTCGCGCACGGTGGCAAAGGCCTCGGGCAGCAGGTCATCTAGCGTCGAGCCTTGTTCGAGCCGGGTCTTGAACTCCGCCGTCTTGGCACGCAGCGCGGCGTCGTCGAGGGCCTCGAACTGCGGCTCGAGCGCATTGATCTTGGCAACGACGGCGCGCAATTGCTTGAGCAGGCGCTCGTTGCGGCTGCCGAAGATCGAAGTCAGTAGTTTGGGCAACATGGGCGGATCAGGAGTTCGTGTCGCAGATGAGGCGCTTGGGGCCGTCCTCAAGCCGCGCGTTCCCATGGCCGGCCGGCCATGGGGAAAAAGCCGCGAATTTTAGCCGTGGGGTCAACGCGCGCGTTGGCTGGTAGCGGCCGTGCCCCGCCCGGCGAGAAAGCGCGCCGGGTTCTGCGGCACGCCATCGACCAGCACTTCGAAGTGCAGATGCGGCCCGGTGGAGCGCCCCGTGTTGCCGACCAAGGCCACGCTCTGGCCGCGCTTGACCAGATCGCCGTTTTTCACCAGCAGCTTGGAGGTATGCGCATAGCGCGTCACGAGGCCGCTGCCATGGTCGATGTCCACCATGTTGCCGTAAGCGGCATGGACTTCGGTGTTGATGACCACGCCGCCGGCGGCAGCGACGATCGGCGTGCCGACATCGGCTGGAAAGTCCAGCCCCATGTGCAGCGCGCCGCGGCCAGTGATCGGGTCGGTGCGAAAACCGAACCCCGAACCCACCGGCCCGGCCACCGGCGTCGTGCTCGGGATCAGCAGTTGCGCCAGGCGGCCTTCGAGCAGGCGCGACTCGATCAGCGTGAACAGGTCGGTGTACTGGTCGGTGCGCTCGTCCATCAGATCGACGTTGGCCGCCAGCGCATCGAGCGCGCCGCGCTGGCTGTCGTTCAGGCCCGGGATGAAAGGTCCACCCTGGCCCTTGACGGAAGCCGGCAGCGGCGCCGAGGCGCCGGGCCGCGGCGACAGCACCGGCTTGAACTCTTCGGGCTTGACGCCGGCCAGGCCGGAAACGCGGTCGCCCATCGCTTCCAACTTGAGCAGCTTGGCCTGCATCTCGCCGACCTTGGTCGCCATGACGTCGAGGTTCTCGCGCACGAAGCGGTCGCGCTGCGCGAACTCGTCGCGCACGACCAGGCGCACGATGGAGCTGACCACCGGCCAGCCCTCGCGCGCCGCTTTCAGGAAGACGAAGTGGTAGATCAAGCCGGAGAACAGCATCAGCAC
>JANMHY010000489.1:0-2713 GCA_031375525.1 Burkholderiales bacterium | reverse complement strand
GTGAGGTGCGCTCATGGGATGGGCCTCGGCCGGTGTGTGCAACGGCAACCGGCTTGTGTTGCGTCAGCGCCCGAGCATAGTGCAGGGCCGACAGCAGGCGTTTCGAACGGCCTCGTACCGAGCGTGGCGGGCGCGGCGAGCTCGTGCGCTCAGGGCGGCGACAACCCTGGCCCGTAGCGGTCGAGCTTCAACTTCTGCATGAGGGCAACAAAACGCGGCTCTTTGCGCAAGCCGACAAAGCGTGGGTCGTCCTTCAAAAACGCGAGCCGTGTATCGCGCGACAGAAAAGCCCGATCCAGCGCATCGAGCGCAGACCCCACTTCACCCAATGAAAGGTGCACGGCCGCCAGCGAGCTGGGTGCCACGTAGCGTGTCTGCGCCTGGCTCAGCAACTGATTCAGGATCTCGCGCGCCTCCTCACGCTGGCCGCTGCGTGCAAGGTAAATCCCCAGCAAGGCGCTGGCGCGCGAGTTGTCGGCCAGCACGACCGCACGCCGCAGGGCAGCAATGGCTTGCTCGGGCTGCTGCTCGGCCAGAAGAAGCATACCCAGGGTGCTGTGGGCGAGCCAGAAATTGGGGGCGATATCGAACGCGCGACTCAAGCGCGCGCGGGCCTCGTCGCGCCGGCCCGCTGCAAGCAGGTAAGCCGCCTCGAGCGAATTGAGCACGGGCGACATCGGATCGAGTTCACGCGCCGAGCGCATGTGCGCAAAACCTTCATCGGGCCGGTCCTGCGTCAACAACAACGTCGCCAGGCCGAAGTGCGCCGTGGCCACATTCGGATTGATCGCCAGCGCACGACGGAATTCGCGCTCGGCAGCCGGCCAATCGAAGTCGAACCAATAGAGCTTGAAGGCCTCTTCGGCACGGGCTTCGGCCAGGTTCGGGGCGATGGCGAGTGCGCGTTGCACGGCAAAGCCGGCCGGCTCGAACACTTCCGAGGGCACACCGTCGGCACCGAACAAGGTGCGCCGGTGGGCTTCGGCCAGCCCCACCCAGGCGAGGGCAAAACCAGGGTCGACGGCCAGCGCCTGGCTGTACAAGGCAAAGCTCTTGCGCAAACCGTCGGCGCGCATGTCCTGGGCAAGCCGACCCGCAGCCAGGTAGAGCTGGTAGGCATCGGTATTGCGGGTTCCGCCGATGCCCTTCAGCGGCGCGCTGGCGTCGGCGCCGACTTCCAGCCTGGTTGCGAGCGCCTGCGCCACGCGCGCCGAGATCAGATCCTGCACGTCGAAGACGCCGGTGAACTTCTCGTCGAAGCTGTCGCTCCAGGCCGCCGTTCCGTCGGCGGCGCGCAGCAGACGAGCGGTGACGCGCAAATGATCGCCGCGCCGCTGCAGCGAGCCGTCGACGATCCACGCCACGTCGAGGTCTCGCGCCGCGCGCACCGGGTCTTGTTCGACGCCGGCATAGCGGCGCACCGAGCCGACGGAACGCACCACCAGGCCGGGTACCGTGGACAGGCGCGTGATCAGGCTGTCGGCCATGCCCACTTCAAGCAACTCGTCGCGGCTTTCGGCCGCCAGCGGCTTGAACGGGAGGACGGCCAGGGTGGTGCGCAGGGTTCTGGCGTCCGTGGCCGCCATGCGTTCGCGGCGCCACGCCCACCAGCCCGCGCCGCCCAGGCCGGCGGCCACGCTGCCGGCCAGCACCAGGCTCAGCCAGCGCCGCCGGTCGGACTGCCGCCGTCCGCGCAAGAGGGCGCTCTGCTGATCGGCCGCTGCGGATGTGGGCAGCGCTGGTGACGACAATGCCGGCGCGGGTGGCGCGGCTGAAGCGGGCGCGGCGGCAACGGCCGGCAGCGGAGTGGCGAGGCGATCGACGCCCGGCAACACCGTCACGGAAGCGATGAACCTGAAGCCGCGGCGGGCCACCGTCTGGATGTAGCGGCTGCCTGGGGGCTCGTCGCCCAACGCACGCCGCAGGCTGGAGATGGTCTGGCTGAGGTTGTTCTCTTCGACCACCAAGCCCGGCCACAGCGCGAGCATCAGCGTGTCCTTGTCGAGCAACGCGTCGGCGTTCTCGACGAACAGCAACAGGGCGCTGAACAGTCGTGGCGTCAGGCTGAGCTCGCTGCCGTCGCTGCGCAGCACGCGTTGTTGCGAACGCTCCAGCACGAAGTCCCCGAAGGCATAGCGATCAGACACAACCATGGCGCTGATTCAGACCTTTTTCAGAGAAGGTTCATGAGCGGCTAACGACAGTTGACAGGGCCGGCGTCATTGTGACGCGCCGGTTGGCCGGGGCGGCCGACACATCATCACTTCGAGGAGCCGAAATGACCCATCGCAACCGCAACATCCCCTTGGCTGCGGCGCTCATCTTGTTCGCCGGCATCACGCTCTACGCATGTGGCGGTGGCCAGGACGATGGCGCGGCGCAGCCCCTCGTCGTCGCCGATGACAGCCTTGAGCAGCCTGCTGCCCGGGCCGAAGCCGAGCGCGCGTTCTGTAGAGGCAGGTCGAACTCCCACGACCAAGCCCATACGCGCGACCCGCGGGATCAGGCCGAAGCCCATCGCGCATTTTGTAGAGGCAAGTCGAACTTCCACGACCGATCCCTAGCCGGCCTGGGCGGCAATGGCCGGGCGTGCTCCGACTGCCATATGCCTGCTGAGAACTTCCAGCTCACCCCGGCTGCTGCGCAGGCAAGGTTTGCGCAGATGACCATGACGGGCGTCGACGATCCGCTGTTCCGCGCGATCGATGCCGAT
>JANMHY010000378.1:0-3594 GCA_031375525.1 Burkholderiales bacterium | reverse complement strand
TCAAGAGCGTGACCTACGGCTTCACGGCGATAGCCGTATTCATGTGCGCCTACTACCTGCTGTTCGGCGTCTTCTCGACGATCGCGCTGGCCTTCAACCTGGCGCTGCTGGTGGCGCTGCTGTCGATGCTGCAGGCCACGCTGACGCTGCCCGGCATGGCGGCGATCGCGTTGACGCTGGGCATGGCGATCGACGCCAACGTGCTGATCAACGAACGCGTGCGCGAAGAGCTGCGCTCCGGGGTGAGTGCGCAGATGGCGATCCAGACCGGCTACGAGCGCGCCTGGGGCACCATCCTCGACTCCAACATCACGACGCTGATTGCCGGGCTGGCGCTGTTCGCCTTCGGCTCGGGGCCGGTGAAGGGCTTTGCCGTCGTCCACTGCCTGGGCATCCTGACCTCGATGTTCTCCGCGGTGGTGTTCTCGCGCGCGCTGGTCAACCTCTGGTACGGGCGGCAGAAGAAGTTGAAGAGCGTGTCGATCGGGCAGGTTTGGAAACCGGCCGCTGCCGCTGGCACTGCGGTGACACCCGAGGCGGAGGCATAGGCCATGGAGTTTTTCAGAATCTCCCGAGACATCCCGTTCATGCGCCATGCGCTGGTGCTGAACGCGATCTCGTTCATCACCTTCCTGGCGGCTGTCTTCTTCCTCGTCACGCGCGGCTTGAACCCGTCGATCGAGTTCACCGGCGGCACGGTGATGGAAGTTTCGTACGCGCAGACGGCCGACATCGCCAAGACGCGCGCCACCATCGAGACCTTGGGCTTCGGCGAGGTGCAGGTGCAGAACTTCGGCACCTCGCACGACGTGCTGATCCGCCTGCCGCTCAAGGGCGGCATCAAGCAGGACGAGGTGGCGCAGCGTGTGTTCGCCGAGCTGTGCAAAGCCGAAGCCGGCACGGTCGCCGACAAGAGCTACACCACGCCGCAGGGCGAGCAGGTGCAGCGCAAGGCCTGCAACGCCGGCACAGCCGAGCCGATCCAGCTCAAGCGCACCGAGTTCGTCGGCCCGACGGTCGGCGAAGAGCTGGCCTGGGACGGTTTCAAGGCGCTCGCCGTGACGATCGCCGGCATCATGCTTTACTTGGCCTTCCGCTTCGAGTGGAAGTTCTCGGTGGCCGGCATCATCGCCAACCTGCACGACGTCGTCATCATCCTCGGCTTCTTCGCCTTCTTCCAATGGGAGTTCTCGCTGCCCGTGCTGGCGGCGATCCTGGCGGTGCTGGGCTACTCGGTCAACGAGTCGGTGGTCATCTTCGACCGCATCCGCGAAACCTTCCGCCGCTGGCGCAAGCTCGACACGCCGCAGGTCATCGACCATGCCATCACGAGCACGATCAGCCGCACCATCATCACCCACGGCTCGACGCTGATGATGGTGCTGGCGATGCTGGCCTTCGGCGGGCCGACGCTGCACTACTTCGCACTCGCACTGACCATCGGCATCCTGTTCGGGATTTATTCCTCGGTCTTCGTCGCCGCAGCCATCGTCATGTGGCTGCACGTCAAACGCGAAGACCTCGTGAAGGCTTCCGCAAAGGGCGGCGATCCGAACGGCCCGAACGCCGGCGCCGTGGTCTGAAAAAGAGGGCGCTGGTGTAGAGTCTGTGTAACACCCGGCCCCTCTGTTCTCCTCTCAAACACGCACCCATGGCGACTGTCGGCGATGCAGCCAGCTTGGCCTATCAGGCGCGGCGCGTGTACACCGAGGAGCTGGTCAAGGGCCTGCCGACGCTGATCAACTTCGTCGCCAACTGGGCATCGTCACCCGAGCGCAGCACGACGACGACGACCGACGCTTGGCAACTGCAGCGCATCCGCGACCTGGTGGCCGACATGCGCCAGCGCGGTGCGGCCTGGCACCAGGGCATGGTGGCGGCGTTGCAGGACTCGCTGCATTCGGGCGCATCACCCGCTGCGGGCGCCGGCGCCAAGAAGCCGGGCGTGAAAAAGAATCTGTCCTTGGTCGATGACGTGACCATCGAGCGCGAGATCACGACCTCGCGCCTGGCGCTGGCCATCATGGACCGCGCCGGTTCCGAGTTCAACGACCTGCGCGCCCGCGTCGCGCTGCTCGAGCGGCGCGAGGAGCTCGACGCCAACGACCTGTTGCGCGCCCATGTGCTGGCCCGCATCGTCGTCGATGCCTGGGCCGAGTCCGGCTTGCCCGACGCCACGCTGCGCGACGTGCAGCCGGTGCTGAACGACGAGTTATCGACGATGACGCAGGAGGCCTACCACGAGGCCAACAGCATGCTGGTCGAGAACCGCGTGCTCGCCGAGATCGACCTGCGCCCGCTGATCCGGCGCACGCGCGGCGGCGCGGTCAGCGGCTACGCCGGCGTGGTCAGCGAAGAAACGCGGCTGATGACGCGCAGCGGCGCACCCGCGGCCGGCGGCGCCGCGTCGAGCGAAGCGGCCGACAACGCCACCGCGGTGCTGCAGCGCCTGAACCGCATGATCGAGCGCCAGGTGCCGTCGTTTGCGGAAACCACCAACGTCGGCACGCGCACCGTCTCGCCGGCCCTGTCGCAGGCCATCGGCCATGCGCAGCAGGGCGTGCAGCGGCGCTTGATCGCTGCCGAAGGCAGGGATGGCCATGCGCCGACGGTGTCGCCGGCCCTGCTCGAAGAGCTACAGGCGCGCAAGCAGGCCTTGAAGCGGGCGGCGGAGACGCCGGCCGAGCGGGCGACTATCGAGATCGTCGCGCTGCTGTTCCAGAGCATCCTGACCGAAGAGCGCATCCCGCCGGCGCTGCGCGTCTGGTTCGCGCGCCTGCAGATGCCGGTGCTGCGCGTGGCCGTCGGCGAGCCCGACTTCTTTGCGACGATCGACCACCCGGCGCGGCGCCTGATCGACCGCATGGGCGCCTGCGTGATGGGCTTCGAAAGCTCGGCCGCGGCGATTGCCGGCGCGCTCGAAGGCGAAATCAAGCGCGTCGTCCAGGTCGTCGAGGCCTACCCGGACACCGGGCGGCGCGTCTTCCAGACCGTGCTCACCGAGTTCGAGCGTTTTCTCGAGAACTACTTCAAGAGCGAGAACGAGGCCACCAAGAAGGGCGTGTCGCTGGCGCAGCAGGTCGAGCAGCGCGAGACGCTGGCCATCCAGTACACGATCGAGTTGCGCAAGCTGCTCAACGAAGTGCCGGTGCAGGAAGGCGTGCGCCAGTTCTTGTTCCAGGTCTGGGCCGACGTGATGGCGATCACCGCGCTGCGCAACGGCGCGCACAGCGACACCACCAAGGGCACGCGCGCCGCGGCGGTCGATCTGGTCTGGTCGGCCGGCGCCAAGGTGACGCGCGAAGAGCGCGCCGAGGTCATCCGCAAGCTGCCGCCGCTGCTGAAGAAACTGCGCGACGGCATGGAGTCGGCCGGCGTGCCGGGCAACACGCGCGACGAGCACATCCGCGCCCTCAACGAATCGCTGGCCGCCGCCTTCAACGCCAAGGCCGCGGCGATTCCGCCGGAGCGCTTCGAAGAACTGCGCGAGCGCCTCGAAGCGCTCGAAGAAATGCTGCCCGAGGCCGGTGACGTGCAACTCGACGAGACACTGATGCTCGACCTCTCCGGCGACGACAGCAACGCGCTCGAAGT
>JANMHY010000354.1:0-2510 GCA_031375525.1 Burkholderiales bacterium | reverse complement strand
GCTTCGAGCTTGTCCTGCCCGCGAAAAACTTGGCCGTCGAAGAAGCGCACGGCCATCTGCGTAAGCAGGACCTGCGGTACGAACAGTGCGAGCACAACTGCACAACCCTGGTAGACCTTGCCTCCGAGCGTCGACGGATCTACGTCCTTCAACTCGAAGTAGAAGATGGGCAGCCGATGCGCCCACGTCGGCCCGCCGACCTGTGTGCTCCAGACCCAGGTGAGCCACAAGGTGAGGCCCGCAAGCACCAGGTCGAACGGCAGGCCCACAGCAGGAACCGTATCAGCGCTGTACCCTAGCCCGAAGTTCCTCCGACCGCCGAGCAAGTTTGTCCATGCGTGGCAAGCACTTGACGTGAGATCGGGGTTCCGGTTTCTGTCTACAAGCGGATCTGCTGGAGCAGCTCGAACGCTCGCTGTTGCTTGGCGTTGGGCGTGGTGAGGACCTCGAAGGTCGGTGCATCGGGGCCGGCCTGGGGCGTGCGGCAGGTGTTGCGCACGAGGGTGGCGAGCTCAGTCATCAGGGTGGCGAAACTGTGCACCGGCGTGCCGTCGTCCAGCGTATGGCTGGCCACCTTGGCCAGCGCCGCCTTGGAGCGCCTGGCAGGTGCGACGGGGTCACGCGTGGCCTTGGCCGCTTGCTCGGTGTCGGCGAACATCAATTCGCGCCAGGCCTCGCGCATGTGCCACTCGACGTAGTAGGCCAGCATACACAGGAAGATGTGCGCGCGCACCCGATCGGCGGTGCGATGGTGGATCGGACGCACCTTCAGATCAACGGTCTTGAGCGAGCGGAACGCGCGCTCGACGTTGGCCAGCGACTTGTAGTTGCGCACGCACTGAGCTGCATCCATCTGCGCCGGCGGCACCGAAGTGCGGATGATGTAGAGGCCGTCCAGCGCCGCCTCGGCAGCGATGCCCTCGCTCTTGCGCGCGAAGGTGAAGGTGTTGTCGCCGATCGCCAGCTCGAAGTGCTTTGCCATCTTGTACTGGTTGATCACCTTGCCCAGCCGCAAGCCGATCTCGTCGCGACCGGCGAGCTTGCCGGCGTCCACCCGGGCCTTGATCTTGTCCAGGTTGCGCTCGGTGGCCACCAGCAGCTCTTCGCGCTTGTGCGTGCGCAGCTTGGCCAGCTGCGGATTGCGGCACGCCACCAGCCGCTCGCCCGGGTAGTCCGGCGAGTTGAGCTCGAGCAGGTTGCGCTCGTCGAACAGGTCTAGCTGCAATTGCCCTTGCTCGACCAGCGCGCGGATCGACACGCTCTTCAGCGCCGTGATCCAGGCGATGCCGTCGGTCTGGCGCAACTCGGCGATGGCCTTGCTCGAGATCATGCCGCGGTCACCCACCAGCACCAGCTGCTCGATGCCGAAGTCCTTGCGCAGCCGCTTGACCTCGGGCAGCAAGGTCTGGCTGTCGGCGACGTTGCCCTCGTGCACCGACACCGCCACCGGGCAGCCGCGTGCATCGGTGAGCAGCCCGTAGTTGACCTGCAGCAGGCCGCGTCTGCCGTCGCGGCTGTAGCCCAGCTTGGCCAGCGGACAGCAGCACCCCTCGAAGTAGCTCGACGAGAGGTCGTACAGCACCAGGCCGCCCTCGGACAGATGACGCGAGGCGAGCTTCTTCTGGATCGCATCCTGGCGCTCGAGCAGCCAATCCATCGCCGCGTACAGGTCGTCCTCACTGGCCTCAGCCACGCCCAGGTCCTCGGCCAGCGTCGTGGTGTGCCACCAGCGCGTGGTGGCCAGCTTCGTATGCGGCGCCACGATGCGCGAGGCCACCATCGCCAGCACCAAGTCGCGTTCGCGCGACGGCTTGGAGGCGACGAGTGACGCAAAGTCCAGGCGCTGAACGGTCCATGCGACGGCCTGCGCAGGCCCATGCGCGCGCGAGCGCACGACCTCGAAGGCTTGGCCCAACGGCACGAAGCTCTCGCCCTGCAGCGATCGACGAATGATGTCGATTAGCGCGTCGGGCAAGTGAGACAGGTTGCCCAAGGTCTCGTTCTTGACGACACCATCTGCGCGGTAACTGCGCCGCAGCAAGTGAGTGCGATAGACCTGATCCTTGTACTTGCGAGTCGTCGTGACGACGTGGGCGGTTCCGGTGCGCGCAGGCATACAGGACAACATAGGCGATATGTTGTCAATATTCAAGCAATTTAGTGACTACAAACGGAACCCTGAAAGAGCAAGCGAACGCCGGAATTCTGCAATCACGGCAAAGAGTTAGCTCAGCCGGCGTGACTACGTGGCGGGAGGAACTTCGGTCTAGGCTGAGCTGACCAACAGCTTCACCGCGCAGGACAAGGGGCTCACTCGAAGGGTCGACGAGGCGCCTCAGCATCGTGGCTGTTCAAACGCGCGTTCTATTTCATGACGCGCTGCGTCACGAATTGAGCTGGACACACGACAATGACGAACCAGGCCATGCGGCTCAGTTCGCCCGGCCCACTTCGGCCACCCAGCACAACGTGTTCACCAAAGCCATCTGCTCGGGCGTGCTGCACTTGAT
>JANMHY010000339.1:0-2552 GCA_031375525.1 Burkholderiales bacterium | reverse complement strand
AACGCATCGCAGAAGCGCACGAAGCGCGCCGCCTTGATGCTCGACTTGATGTCGAGGCAGCCCGCGAGCACGAGCGGGTTGTTGGCGACGATGCCGACGGTGCGGCCTTCCATGCGCGCCATGCCGATGACGATGTTCTTCGCGTAGTCGGGCTGCAGCTCGAAGAAGTCGCCGTCATCGACCACCTTCAGGATCAGCTCGGTGATGTCGTACGGCTTGTTGGCGTTGTCGGGCACCAGCGTGTCGAGCGAATGGTCGCTGCGGTCGGCCGGATCGCCGCTCGGCCGGCTCGGCGCGCCCGCCTTGTTGTTGAGCGGCAGGTAGTTGAAGAAGCGGCGCAGCATCAGCAGCGCTTCGACGTCGTTGTCGAACGCGCGGTCGGCAATGCCGCTCTTGCTGGTGTGCGTGATGGCGCCACCCAGTTCTTCGGCCGTCACCGCCTCGTGCGTCACCGTCTTCACGACCTCGGGGCCGGTGACGAACATGTACGAGCTGTCCTTGACCATGAAGATGAAGTCGGTCATCGCCGGTGAATAGACCGCGCCGCCGGCACAGGGCCCCATGATCATGCTGATCTGCGGAATCACGCCTGAGGCGAGCACGTTGCGCTGGAAGACCTCGGCATAGCCGCCGAGCGAGGCCACGCCTTCCTGGATGCGCGCACCGCCGCTGTCGTTCAGGCCGATCACCGGCGCGCCGACCTTCATCGCCTGGTCCATCACCTTGCAGATCTTCTCGGCATGGGCTTCGCTCAAAGCGCCGCCGAAGACCGTGAAGTCCTGGCTGAAGACGAAGACCAGGCGGCCGTTGATCATGCCGTAGCCGGTGACGACGCCGTCGCCCGGCACCTTGTTGTCGGCCATGCCGAAATCGACGCAGCGGTGCTCGACGAACATGTCCCACTCTTCGAAGCTGCCCTGGTCGAGCAGCAACTCGACACGCTCGCGCGCGGAGAGCTTGCCCTTGGCGTGCTGCGCAGCGATGCGTTTCTCGCCGCCGCCCTGGCGCGCAGCAGCGCGCTTTTTCTCGAGTTGTAGGGTGATGTCGTGCACCTTGACTGTCTCCTCGTCAGTTTTTCTCGAACAAATTGAGCAATGCGCGCGCGGCCACGGTGGGCGCGGTGCGCGAGGCGTTCACGTCGGCGAGCGTTCGTGCCAGCGCTTCGCGCACGGCAGCGTGTTGCTTGAAGTCGATCAGCAATCGCGCTTGCACGATGTCCCACAGCCACGCTTCGCGCTGCGCGCGGCGGCGGGCGTCGAACGCGCCGCTGGACCGGCGCTGCGCGATCTCGGTTTGCACGGTCTGCCAGAACGCCTCGATGCCGTCGCCCTTGATGGCACTCAACTTCAGCACCGGCACCACGTGATGGTCGGTGCGGCCGTGAAAACCGAACACACGCAGCGCACTCGTGATCTGCGCCTGCGCGCGTGTGGCCGCCGCATCGTCGATGTCGGCCTTGTTGATCGCCACCAGATCGGCCAGCTCCATCACACCACGCTTGATCGCCTGCAGATCGTCGCCGGCGTTGGGCAGTTGCAGCAGCACGAACAGATCGGTCATGCCGGCGACCGCGGTTTCGCTCTGGCCGACGCCGACCGTCTCGACGATGACGACATCGAAGCTCGCGGCCTCGCAGAGCAGCATCGCCTCGCGCGTGTGTTCGGCCACGCCGCCGAGCGCACCCGAGGTCGGCGTCGGCCGGATGAACGCCGACGCGTCAACCGACAGCCGCTCCATACGCGTCTTGTCGCCGAGGATCGAGCCGCCGGACAGCGTCGATGACGGATCGACGGCGAGCACGGCCACGCGGTGCCCCTGCGCGATCAGGTGCAGGCCGAGGGTTTCGATGAAGGTACTTTTGCCGACGCCGGGAACGCCGGAGATGCCCAGGCGCAATGACTGTCCTGTGTGCGGCATCAACGCACCCAGCAGCGTGTCGGCCTCACGCCGATGGTCGGCGCGCGTCGATTCGATCAGCGTGATGGCCTTGGCCAGCGCACGGCGGTCACCGTGCTTGACGGCTTCAGCCACCGGCGCGGCGCTCACGCCCCAACCGCCTTCCGGATCTGCTCCAGCACATCCTTCGCACTCGCCGGAATCGGCGTGCCCGGGCCGTAGATGCCCTTCACGCCGGCCTCGTACAAGAACTCGTAGTCCTGCTTCGGGATCACGCCGCCGACGAAGACGATGATGTCGTCGGCGCCTTGCGCTTTCAGCTCGGCGATGATCGCCGGCACCAGCGTCTTGTGGCCCGCGGCGAGCGTCGAGACACCGACGGCATGCACGTCGTTCTCGATCGCCTGGCGCGCGCACTCCTCGGGCGTCTGGAACAGCGGGCCGATATCGACATCGAAGCCGAGGTCGGCAAACGCGGTGGCGACGACCGTCGCGCCGCGGTCGTGGCCGTCCTGGCCGAGCTTGGAAATCATCACGCGCGGGCGGCGGCCCTGCGCCTCGGCGAAGGCCGCGATCTCGCGTTGCAGCTTGTCCCAACCCTGGGCGCTGTCGTAGGCGGCTGCGTACACACCGGTCACCTTTTGCGTATCGGCGCG
>JANMHY010000520.1:0-2801 GCA_031375525.1 Burkholderiales bacterium | reverse complement strand
CGAGAGCCTGTCGCAGCCGGGGCGGTTTCTTTCGCTGTCCTACTGGCGCGATGAAGACGCCGTGCGCGCATGGCGCACACACGCGCTGCACCGCGCAGGGCAGCGCGAGGGGCGGGCGGTGGTGTTCGACGACTACCGCATCCGCGTCGCAGCGGTAGTCGTCGAACACCACCGCCCGCCCCTCGTGCTGCCCTGCGCGGTGCAGCGCGTGTGTGCGCCATGCGCGCACGGCGTCTTCATCGCGCCAGTAGGACAGCGAAAGAAACCGCCCCGGCTGCGACAGGCTCTCGAAGCGCTCCACCGAAAGAAATCCGTCGATGCCGTCCAACATCGGCTTGAGTTCGGCGGCGATGTCGAAGTAGCGCTGCGCATGGCCCGGCTTGGGCTGCACTTCGAAGATGACGGCGATCATCGCAACGTGCCTTCCACGCCTTCGACGAAGCTGCGCTCCTCGCGCAGGATGAAACGCTCGCGCTGCGCCCACTCGAAGTTGGCGCGGCCTTCCGGGTCGGCCTTCAGCGCTGCGCGGTAAGCCTCGTACGCGGCCAGGCTGTTGAACGAAATCAAGCCCCAGGCGATGTCGTTGGTGCCTTCGTGCGGCAGAAAGTAGCCGAGCAGCCGGCCGCCGCAGCGCGGGATGATGCGGCCCCAGTTCTCGGCGTAGCGGCGGAAGGCGTCGCGCTGAAACGGGTCGATCTGGTAGCGGATGAAGCAGGTCAGGTTCATGGCGAGTTCTCGGCAGGCGATGGCGAAGTGTGCCGCCGCCTCTGGCGAAGAAGTTTCGGTGCAGATCGAAACGTGGACCACCGGCTATGGCATCATGATGCTTTAAAGTTTGATGCCTTGATGCTATGCGCACCACCGTGACCCTCGACCCCGACGTTGCGCGTCTTCTCGAAGAAGCCCAGCACCGCAGCAAGCGCCCGTTCAAGCAGGTGCTCAACGACGCCGTGCGCGCCGGCCTGAAGCGGCCGTCGGCGCGTGTGCCGCCGTTCAAGCAGCGCGTGTTCTCCCTTGGCAAGGCCAAGGTCGATCTGACCAAGGCCGGCGCGCTCGCGGCCGAACTCGAAGACCAGGACATCGTTGCCAAGGCCCGTGCCGGCCGCCGCAGATGAAAACGCCCGACGTGAATCTTCTGCTGTATGCAGTCAACGCGGACAGCCCGCAGCACGAGGCCGCGCGCAACTGGCTCGAGTCGGCGTTTGCCAGCGCCAGCGGCATCGCGTTCTGCTGGCCGGCCTTGGTTGGGTTTCTGCGCCTGTCGACTCGCAGCGGCATCTTCAGCCAACCGCTGACGCTCGACCACGCGCTCGAACTGATGCACGCTTGGCTGGATCACCCGGCTGCGCGCGTGATCTCGCCCACCGAGCGGCATGCAGCCCTGCTGTCGGGTCTGCTGTTGGCGCGGGGCCGTGGGGGTAATCTTGTCAGCGACGCTCACATCGCCGCCCTGGCGATAGAACATGGCGCCGAACTCGGCACCTTCGATCGCGATTTCGAGCAGTTCGCCGGGCTGCGCATGACCCTGCTGAAATAATCCCTCTCATGACCCGCAAGCTCTTCGTCACCACCGCCCTGCCCTACGCCAACGCGCCGTTCCACATCGGCCACATGATGGAGTACATCCAGGCCGACATCTGGGTGCGCTTCCAGCGCATGCAGGGCCATGAAGTGCACTTCGTCTGCGCCGACGACGCGCATGGCGCGGCGATCATGATCGCGGCGGAGAAGGCGGGCAAGACGCCGCAGCAGTTCGTCGCCGAGATCGCGGCCGGGCGCAAGCAATACCTCGACGGGTTTCACATCGCCTTCGACAACTGGCACTCGACCGACGCGCCGGAGAACCACGAACTGGCGCAAGACATCTATCGCGCGCTGAGGAAGCAAGGCCTGATCGCCGAGCGCACGATCGAGCAGTTCTTCGACCCGGTGAAGTCGATGTTCCTGGCCGATCGGTACATCTTGGGCGAGTGCCCGAAGTGCGGCGCGAAAGACCAGTACGGCGATTCGTGCGAGGTCTGCGGCGCGGTCTATGCGCCGACCGAGTTGAAAAACCCGTACTCGGCCTTGAGCGGCGCGACGCCGGTGCTGAAGTCGAGCGCGCACCACTTCTTCCAGCTGAGCTCGCAGCGCTGCGTCGACTTCCTGCAAGAGTGGACGCAAACGCCGGGTCGGCTGCAGCCGGAAGTGTTGAACAAGATCCGCGAGTGGTTCGCGGCCGACGACGACGGCCATGTGACCTTGAGCGATTGGGACATCAGCCGCGACGCGCCCTACTTCGGCATCCGCATTCCGGACACCGAGGACAAGTACTTCTATGTCTGGCTCGACGCGCCGGTGGGCTACCTCGCCTCGCTGAAGAACCTGCTCGGCGACAAGTTCGACGCCACGATGGCCGACCCGGCGCTGGAGCAGATTCACTTCATCGGCAAGGACATCAGCTACTTCCACACGCTGTTCTGGCCGGCGATGCTGCACTTCTCAGGCCGCAAGACACCGGACAAGGTCTATGTGCACGGCTTCAACACGCTCGGCGGCGACAAGATGAGCAAGAGCCGCGGCACCGGGCTGTCGCCGCTGAAGTATCTGGAAGTGGGCTTGAACGCCGAGTGGCTGCGCTACTACATCGCAGCGAAGTTGAATGCGAAGGTCGAGGACATCGAGTTCAACCCGGAGGATTTCATTGCGCGGGTGAACAGCGATCTGGTTGGGAAGTACATCAACATCGCGAGTCGCGCGGCCGGCTTCCTCGCCAAGCGCTTCGGCGCCAGGCTCTCCGCAGACCTGGGCGTCGAGGGCCG
>JANMHY010000234.1:0-1989 GCA_031375525.1 Burkholderiales bacterium | reverse complement strand
CTTGACGACGAACTGCATGAACGGGTTCTTCGACACCGCCGGGCCCCACTGCGCCGTCATCACCGGCTTGCCGTTGTGCTCGGCGCTGACCTCCTGGATGTGCCAGGCCGGAATGACCTTGCCGGCCGCATCCTTGCGCTGTCCGGTTTCCATCTCGTGGCTCATCAGCACACGCACGGTGGCTTTGTCGCCTGCAACTTGCGCGCGGATGCGCATCGGGTCTGCCATGGTGATCTCCTTGATCAAAAACAATAGAACGTTGGGCCAGCGCCGGGCCGCTCCCAAGCGGCCCGAGCTCCCCTCGGGGGGCGACGCCGCAGGCGTCTTGGGGCTGTCATCTACCCGCCGCAGCCGCCGAGGGTGACTTTGATTTCCTTGCGTGCGAAGAGCACCTTGCCGTCGTTCATCATTGCCACGGCGTAAACGTCAGACGACTGGCCCATCTTCACGCGGGTGGAGATGTTGGCCTCGATGGCGTCGGTGACGTCGAACATCGCCGCCAGCATCGACGGGTTCTTGTCGACCAGCAACAGCAACCGCTTCACACCCGGCAGTGATGCCGCCGCGCCCACCGGCACGACGGCGCCGTTCTCGGCGATGTCCGGGCCGGTGATGCTCACGTCCTTGCTCTCGGCCGGCGTGCCCGCACCGAGCGCCTTCATCACTTCGGGCAGGGTCTTGGCTGCAAAGGCGGCGGTGTTGTAGCCCGCCGCCTGCGCCTGCGCCAGGCCAGGCAACAAGCCCAAGGTGGCGAGCATCGCCGCCACGGTGGCCGAATGGGAAAGCACGTCTCGACGGTTCTGCATATCGATCTCCTTGATCTGAATATCGTAATGAACAACGGTGCGGCGCGCGATGCGGACGACTCCGTATCCCTCTTTCGCCATGCGCCCGATCGGCTACGGCTTCATCCCGTTGGCCAGCCACTCGGCAACGACCGTGGCCTCGGTCTCGCCGATTGTCTGCGGCGGCATCGCCACGCCGCCCCAGACGCCCGAGCCGCCGGCCTTGATCTTCCCCGTGAGATAGGCCACCGCATCGGCGCTGCCGGCGTACTTCGCCGACACCTCGCGCAAGCTGGGGCCGACGATTCTGTTGTCCATGCCGTGGCAGGCCACGCAGGTGTACTTCTGCATCAGCGCGGCGGGGGCAGCGTCGGCCTGCGCCACCGCCGCGGCGGCCGCAGCCTTGCGCGTGTCGGCGCCCTTCTGCGCGCCGACCGCGCGGTTCTGCTCGGCCAGGTTGCCGTGCGAGTCGCGGGCAAAGTCGGGCAGGAACGACGCCAGCCTCACTTCCTTCGCACAATCCTTCATGCACGCGGCCGCCTTCACGTCGGGCTTGCGCTGGCCCATGCCCGGCCACAAGGCGTGGTCGGTGCTCATGCCGTTGCGGTTGGGCAGCCGCTGCTGCACCTCGGCGATGTTCTTGTCCGACAAGACGAAGTTGTCGGGCACCACGCCGCCCAAGTTCAGGATGTAGGCCGTGACGGCATAGACCTCTTCGGTGGACAGTGACTTGGGCTGCGTCCACGGCATCGCGCGATTGATGTAGTCCCACAGCGTCGACAGCGTGGACAGCTTCATCAAGGTCGTGCGGCCGGGAAACGCGGGGTCGTTCAGGCGCGCCACACGGCCGGTCTTGATGTCGTCCTGCGTCGTGCCACCGACGATCGGCGAGAAGAACTGAGTGCTCTCACCGAAGAAGCCGTGGCACGACGCGCACTTGGCTTCCCAGACCTGCATGCCCTTAGCGACGCTGCCAGCACCGGCGGGCAGGCCCTTGAAGTCGGGCCGCACGTCGATGTCCCAGGCCGCGATTTCGCTGGCCGTGGCAGCGCGGCCAATCCCGGCATAGTGATCCGTCTGCGCGGTAGCGGCACCGGCCGCGCAAAACAAAAACAGCAGCGCCGACTCACGCCAACTGAACATTCTTCACCTCGCCGCTGTCTTGAACCTGCCACGATTGGATGGCGTTGTTGTGATAAATCGA
>JANMHY010000208.1:0-2136 GCA_031375525.1 Burkholderiales bacterium | reverse complement strand
GGCGGGTACGGCGCAATGACGTCGGCAAAGATCGCGACGAGGACGATCAGCGAGACGACGGCGAGGCCGATCACCGCGCCGCGGTTTTCTCTGAACGCAAGCCAAAACGCGCGCAGCGGCGACGCCGGCACGATGGGTTTTGGCAACGCGACGTCAAGCATGGCGAATGCGCGGGTTGATCAGGCCGTAAGTCAGATCGACGGCCAGGTTGACGAGGATCACCAGCGTCGAGATCAGCATCACCCCGCCCTGCAGCGCCGGATAGTCGCGCCGCCCGATCGACTCGATCAGCCATTTGCCGACGCCCGGCCACGAGAAGATCGTCTCTGTCAACACCGCGCCGGCCATCAGCGTGCCGACCTGCAGGCCGATCACGGTGATCACCGGGATCATGGCGTTGCGCAGCGCATGCAGGCCGATCACGCGCCACGCAGGCAGCCCCTTCGCGCGCGCGGTGCGCACATAGTCTTCACTCAACACTTCGAGCATCGAAGAGCGCGTCATGCGCGCGATCACCGCCAGCGGAATCGTGCCGAGCACGATGCCCGGCAGCACCAGGTGGTGCAGCGCGTCCTTGACCGCACCGGCCTGCCCCGACAACCACGCGTCGATCACCATGAAGCCGGTGACCGGCTCGATGTAGTGCTTGATCAGATCGATGCGCCCCGACACCGGCGTCAGGCCCCAGCGCTCACCGACGAACATGATCAGCAGCAGGCCCCACCAGAAGATCGGCATCGAGTAGCCCGTCACCGACAGGCCCATCAGCGTCTGGTCGTAGAGCGTGCCGCGGCGCGCGGCAGCGACGGCGCCGGCCGGCACGCCGATCAACGTGGCGAACAGCATCGCGAACAGTCCGAGTTCGAGGGTGGCAGGGAACAGCGTCAGGAACTCGTGCAGCACCTTGGCGTTGGTCGATAGCGACGTGCCGAAGTCGCCGTGCAGCAACTGACCCATGTAGTCGAGGAACTGCTTCCAAACCGGCTGGTCAAGGCCGAGTTCATGACGAAATTGCGCCAGGCGCTCGGCCGAGATGCCGCGCTCGCCGACGCGCACCTCCACCGGATCGCCCGGCACGAGCCGGATCGCCACGAAGGTGACGAACATCAGCGCGATGAAGGTCGGGATGGTCAGCGCCAGGCGGCGCAGGAGGTAGCGGAACATGGGCGAAAAAAGAAAGCGCGCCGGCCGCGAGCAGACCGGCGCGCTCGCTCTACACGCTCACTTCAACTCAACGCCATTGAACTGATGCGACCCGAACGGGCTCTGCTTGTAGCCCGTGACTTCCTTGCGCATCACTTCATAAACCACCGAGTGCGCGATCTTCATGTCGGGCGCATCGTCGTGCTCGATACCCTGCATTTCCGCGTAGAGCTTGGTGCGCTCCTTCACGTCGGGAAGCGTGCGCGCCTTGACCAGGCGCTCGTCGAATTCCTTGTTGCACCACTTCGACAAGTTCTGCCCGCCCGGCCGCGCCGCTTCGCAGCCGCGCAGGAAGAAGAAGTTGTCCGGGTCGCCGTTGTCACCCGTCCAGCCGAGCATGCCGGTGGTGTGCTCGCCCTGCTGCATGCGCTTGCGGTACTCGCCCCACTCGAAGGTGACGAGCTTGGCGTTGACGCCGATCTTGGCGAGGTCGGCCTGCATCATCTCGGCGATGCGTTTCGCATTCGGGTTGTACGGCCGCTGCACCGGCATGTACCAGAGGTCGATCTCGAGCGGCGTCTTCACGCCCGCCTTGGCCAGCATGTCTTTCGCTTTGGCGCTGTCGAACGGGTAGTCCTTGACCGCCTCGTTGTACGACCACAGCGTCGGCGGGATCAGGTTCTTCGCGGCCTGGCCAGCGCCCAGGTACACGTCCTTGATGATCGCCGCCTTGTCGATCGCCATGCTCATCGCCTGCCGCACCTCCTTCTTGTCGAACGGCGGCTTCTGCGTGTTGAAGGCCCAATAGGCGATGTTCAGGCCCGGCTGGTTGATGACGCGCAGGCTCGCGTCCTTCTGCATCTCGGGCAAGTCGGCCGGACGCGGCGCGATGACGAAGTGGCACTCGCCGGCTTTCATCTTGCTGTAGCGCGCCGTCGGGTCCGGCGTGATCGCATAGACCAGGTCATCGACCAGCGCCTTCTCGCCCCAGTA
>JANMHY010000183.1:0-2634 GCA_031375525.1 Burkholderiales bacterium | reverse complement strand
CACGCCAAAGGCGCCGATGCCCTGGCCCTTCCAGATCAAGGGCACGTACAGCTGAGACGTGTTGCCCAGCGAAGCGGTGCAGGGTGCGATGGCGGTGTGGCGCACCGGCGGCCGGCCGTTCGCTCGGCACGAGCTCGACTTCCTGACCGGCCTGTCGCAACAGGCCGTGATCGCACTCAACAACGCGCGCCTGTTCGACGAGGCCCAGCAGGCCCGCGCCGCCGCCGAGACGGCCAACGAAGCCAAGAGCGCCTTCCTGGCGACGATGAGCCACGAGATCCGCACGCCGATGAACGCCGTCATCGGCATGAGCGGCCTCTTGCTCGACACGCCGCTGACGGACGAGCAGCGCGACTACGCCGGCACCATCCGCGACTCGGGCGACGCGCTGCTGACGATCATCAACGACATCCTCGACTTCTCGAAGATCGAGGCTGGCCGCATGGACATCGAGGCCCATCCGTTCGACCTGCGCGACTGCGTCGAGTCGGCGCTCGACCTGGTGGCCGCGCGCGCGGCCGAGAAGCAGCTCGACATGGCGTACCTTTTTGATGGCGGTTTCGGCGGCGGCGCGGGCCTGCTTGGCCTCGTTGAACAGGCGCGCGTTGTGCAGGGCGATCACGGCCTGCTGCGACAGGCCGGTCAGGAAGTCGAGCTCATGCCGAGCGAACGGCCGGCCGCCGGTGCGCCACACCGCCATCGCACCCTGCACCGCTTCGCCGGCGAGCAGCGGCACCACCATCAAGCGCTCGTCGTGACGCTGTTCGGTGCCGGCGATGGGCACCGCGCGCGCGTCGGCCGCGGTGTCGTTGATGAACTCGGGCCGGCCGCTGGCGATCAGGCCGCCGATGATGCCCTCGCCGAGGCCGATCGCCGTGGCCTTGATCGCGGGCGCGCTGTCGCCGAGCGCGACGATGGCGCGGAACGTCCTGGCGTCGACATCGGGCAGGAAGATCGCGCTGTTCTCGGCCGCCAGCAGGTCCTTGGCGTGGCTGGCGATGCGGTCCATCACCGTCGACAACTCGAGCGTGGACGACAGGTCGCGCCCCACCGCCGACAGCGCCTGCGACTCGCGGGCGTTGCGCTGCGTCTCGTCGAACAGGCGTGCGTTCTCGAGCGCCACGCTCATCGCGCTGGCCAGCGTCTGCAGCAACCGCACGTCGCTGTCGGTGAAGGCGTGCTCGCGCTTCACGTCGCTGAGGCTGATCACGCCGCGCACCTCGCCGCCGGCCAACAGGGGCACGAACACCAGCGACTTCTCGTCCTGTGTCCCCGCAACCATCACACCGCCGTACTTCGCGTCGGCGGCGGCGATGTCTTCGTTGACGACGATCGTTTCGCGCGTGCGCATGACGTGGGCGGCGTATCCGTACTCGATCATCGGCGTCGATTCCACCGTCAAGCGCTGGCCACCCTCGTAGGTGTACGGATAGTGCGTAGCGCGATTCGCGCGATCGAAAACGCGGATGCTGAGGTCGCGCTGGCCGAAGATTTCGCGGATCTTGTCGCCCACCGCATCGTAGATGCCCTGGATGTTGAGCTCGGCCGCCAGCGCCTGCTGCACGCTGTTGATCACCGCCAGCTCAGCGGCGCGCTGCTCGGTCTCCTTCAATAGCCGCTGCGTCTCGTCGAACAGCAGCGCGCTGTGCAGCGCGACGCCGAGCGACGATCCGACGGTCTGCAGCAGGCGCACGTCGGACGCGCTGAACGCGTATTCGCGCTCGTGGTTCTCGACGGTGATGCCGCCGACGCGGCGGTCGCCGACGACGATGGGCGCCGTCACCGAACTCTTCGACAGGTCGGTACCGGCGACGTGGCTGCCTTCAGCCAGGCCTTCGGCCGTGGTGTTGATCACCGACGGCTCGCGCAGCGCGGCCGAGCTCGCCCATAGCTTGTCGTCGCTGACGACGATCTCCGGCAGGGTCAGGCGCTGGCCGTGCTCGACGGCGTACAGCGGCCGCATCACATGACGCTCGTGATCGAGCCACATGATGCCCAGGTCGTCGCTGCGCAGCACCTCGCACAGCTTGTCGCCCACCAGATCGACGATGCCCTGGAAATCGAGCGACCCGGCCATGCCCTGCTGGATGCGGTTGATCACCGCCAGCTCGGCGTTGCGCTGTGCCAGATCGGCTTCGAGCCTGTTAGCGGATCGCCAGTGGCGCAGCGCCGTCGCCGCCTGCGCCGCCAGGGCGGCCAGCCGTTTGCAGTCGGCATCGCGCCAGCGCCCGAAGCGGCCATCGACATCGGCATACAAAACACCGAGCAGCTCACGGCCGCACAGCAGCGGCGCGACGAGACAACTGCGCTGCAGGATCGGCGCCGCGCCCGCAGGGCCATGGCGCAGCCGGGCCTTGCGCGTGCGCCGCGCCTCGTCGAGCCAGGGTGCGATGGCCGCCAGCAGCGCATCGGCTGACTCGCTCGCCGGCAGCCGCGCCGCCGCAATCTGCGGGGCGTCGGCCTGATCGAGCAACACCACCATCGCGCGCTGCGCGCCCGTGAGCTCGGCGGCCGCCTGCACCAGCAGCGCGTGCATGTCGTCACCCGGCGGCGGCGTGCCCTTTGGTTTGTCGTTCGATCGCCGCGCCATCCGTCCTGCCACTCCCGACGCGGTCTAGGGCCTGTTAACGCTAT
>JANMHY010000179.1:0-1917 GCA_031375525.1 Burkholderiales bacterium | reverse complement strand
AGGTGCTGTTGCCCCGTGAGTCATCCATCAGGCTTGCTCCAAGGCCTCGCGCACCGCCGCCACTTGCCGGCGCGACACCGAAAGCCATTCGCCGGTGGCCGCCACCTGCACCGCCCAGCCGATTTCGTTGCCCTCGTCTTCGCTGTCGGCGACCTTGCGCCGCTCGAGCGCGCGCACCGCCTGCTTGGCGACGAGCGCGTTGCGGTGCACGCGCAGCACACGCTCGCCGAGGCGAATCTCGAGATCGGTCAGCGAGTCGTCGAGCACGTAGCTGTGCGTGGCGGTGCGCAGCGTCATGTACTTCAGCTCGGCCTTGAGGTAGAGCACGTCGGCCAGCGGCACGCGCACGACGCGGCCGCGCTCGCTGACGACGAGTACCGCCGCAGCGCCGTTGGCCTGCCCGTCGGCCGCGCTGTTGGTGCGCACCGGCGCGCGCCGCGCCGCGCGCTGCAGCGCCGCGAACAGCCGATCGCGCTTGACCGGCTTGGTCAGGTAGTCCACCGCTTCGAGGTCGAACGCCGCCAGCGCATGTTCGCTGTGCGCGGTGACGAAGACCACCACCGGCGCCTGCGCCATGCGCTTGAATTCGGCAGCGAGTTCGGTGCCGAGCGCGCCGGGCATCTGGATGTCGAGCAAGGCGACATCGGCGCAACCCTCGTGCTGCGCCAGCCACTCGACAACCTGGCGCGCGTTGGCACATTCGGCCGCCACTTCGCAGGCCGGCTCGGGGCATTCGCGCACCAGCGCAGCCAGGCGTGAGCGGGCGAGAGCTTCGTCATCGACGATCAGTACCTTCAGCATCGTACTGCTCATGCTTTGGTCCCCATCGGCACGACGATGCGCACCCGCCACGCGTCACCATGCTGGCCCGCTTCGAACCTCGCGTCGAGGTCGTGCAGCAGGCGCAGCCGCGCGCGCACGTTGGCCAGTGCGACACCGTGGCCCGGGTTGGGCCGGGCGCCGGGGCCGGGCAGTGAGTTATCGACGACGATCTCGACGCGACCCATCGCCGCGCGTGTGCGCACCCGGATGCTGCCGCCGTCCTCGGCCGGCTCGACGCCGTGGCGCACCGCGTTTTCGAGCAGCGGCTGCAGCGCCAGCGGCGGCAGCCGCGCCGCGTTGGCCGCAGCGTCGAGCTCCCAGCGCACGTTCAAACGCTCGCCGAAGCGCAACGACTCGATGGCGATGTAGCGCTGCGCGAGGTCGATCTCGCTGGCCAGCGTTACCGTGCCGCCGCCGCCGTTGTCGGCCAGGGCCACGCGAAACAGCTCGGCCAGGTCTTCGAGCACGCCTTCGGCGCGCGCCGGGTCGCTCTGCACCAGCGCAATCGCGGTGTTGAGCGTGTTGAACAAAAAGTGCGGGCGGATGCGCGATTGCAGCTCCGACAGGCGCGCCCGCTCGTCGGCCGGCGTGCGCGCCTTTTCGCGCGATTGCAGCCACAGCGCCAGCGGCAGCGCCATCGCCGCGCCGGCCAGCGGCAGCGACCAGGCGCGCAGGGGCGCCGGCTCGAGCAGACCCACCGCCAGCAGCGGCAACGACGCCGCCCAGGCCAGCAGCGAGCCGAGCGCGGCCAGCACCATCAGCCGTTGCGGCGCCGGCAGCCGCGCAATGAAGCGGCGCAGCGCGCAGATCAGGCCGAGCCAGAGCAGCGTGGCCGGCAGCGACACGGCCAGCGCCGGGCCGATGGCCGCAACGGCCAGCGTGAACGTGTCCGACGCCACCAGCGTGGCCAGCAGCACGACACTATTGACCGCGAGCAGCGCGCGCAGCGCCAGTGCACCGTGGCAGACATCGAAGGCCGCGCCGTCGGAGACGCGCGTGTCCGGCGCCGGCGACAGGTCGGACGTCGGCAGCAGCGTGGACAAGGCGGCGGGGACGGTGTCGGGCAACGGCATCGCGTCGATAGAATGAAATCGC
>JANMHY010000157.1:0-2026 GCA_031375525.1 Burkholderiales bacterium | reverse complement strand
CAACGAACGCAGTGAGTGAAGCGAGTTTTGCGGCGCGACCGAAGCCCGAGCACCGCAGCGCAGTCGGCGCCTTCGGCGCCGACCGCCGCACCGGCGCGCCAGCGCACACCCGCCCGCGGCTTGGCGCCCGCCAACACGTCGCATGGCGGTCGTTCAAAGACTGCACCGAGCCGCACGCGACCGGCCGCAACGGCCGCAACGCGCGCACGGCCCGAGGCAAGCACCTGTCTCTATGATCGCCGCATGCCCACGTCTCTCGACGGCCGCCTGGTCGTCGCCATCTCCTCGCGCGCACTGTTCGATTTCGAGGACGAGAACCGCGTCTTCGAAGCCCATGACGACCGCGCCTACATGCAGCTGCAGCTCGGCCGGCTCGAGCAACCGGCGCGGCCCGGAGCGGCCTTCTCGCTGGTCAACAAGCTGCTGGCCTTCAACGCCCACGACGCCAAGCTGGTCGAGGTGGTGATCCTGTCGCGCAACGACCCGGTGTCGGGCATGCGCGTCTTCCGCTCCTGCCAGCACTACGGGCTGCCGATCGAGCGCGGCGTGTTCACGCGCGGCCAGAGCCCGTGGCGTTACCTGAAGCCGCTGAACGCGCACCTGTTCCTGTCGACCAATGAGGCCGACGTGCGCAGTGCACTCGCCGCCGCGGTGCCGGCGGCGCGCGTGATCACACAGTCAGCGCGGGCCTCGCAGGCGCATCCGAACGAAGTCCGCATCGCCTTCGACGGCGACGCCGTGTTGTTCTCCGACGAGTCCGAGCGCGTCTTCCAACGCGACGGCCTGGCCGCGTTCCAGAGCCACGAGCGCGACCACGCCGGCCTGCCGATGGCACCCGGGCCGTTCAAGCCGCTGCTCGAAGCGCTGCACCGCCTGCAGCGCGAGCCGGTGGCCGGCATGCGCATCCGCACCGCGCTCGTCACAGCCCGTAGCGCCCCTGCCCATGAACGCGCGATCCGCACGCTGATGGACTGGCAGATCGAAGTCGACGAAGCGATGTTCCTCGGCGGCCTGCCCAAGGGCGAGTTCCTGCGCGAGTTCGAACCCGACTTCTTCTTCGACGACCAGACCGGCCACATCGACAACGCGTCGCCGCATGTGCCGGCCGGGCATGTGGCTGCCGGCATCGGCAACGACAGCTAGACACGCGGGCCAGCGCCGGGCCGCTCCCAAGCGTCCGGCCCGCGCCCTCCCCGTGGGGGAGTGCCCGCGCAGCGGGCGAGGGGCTCACAGAATCGCGGTTGCCGCGATTGCAAACGGTCACAGCAAAGGCATCAACTTGCGCGCGATGCGTGCACAGAATGAGCCGACGCAAAGCGCGCCGCCACGGGAGGCGTTCATGAAGCAGGCTGGCAACGAAGTTCGACGCCGTTTGAGTTTCGGGCTGACAGGCAGGACGCTGCTGCCCGGTGCCGCATCGGCCGACGACCGCAGCGGCGGTGTGCGCGACAAGTTGGGGCCGCTGTTCAACCCCGAGCACCGCAGCGACGGCGCGCCGCGTCACTCGCGGCGGCACTGGTCCGGCTCGGCATCGGCCGTGCGGCGCTGGAACGAAGTCGCGATCGACAGCAGCGGCATCGACCACACGCCGGTTGCGGCGGGCGAATCGCGCGTCTTCGGCGAGCAGCTCGGCCCCGGGCGCTCGGCGCGGGCGATGGCGATCGTGCACATCGCCATCTTCGACGCCGTCAATGCGATCGCCGGCGGCCACGACAGCTACACCGATTCGCCGCGCGCGCGCCGGCCGGCGTCGATCGACGCTGCGGTGGCCCAGGCCGCGCACGACACGCTGCTGGCGATGTTCCCGTCGCAAACCGCCAGCCTCGCCGACTTGCTGGCCGAGGACTTGGCGCGGCTGCGCGCCGTGCCGCCGGACGTCAAGGCGGCCGGCATCGAGCTCGGCCGCCAAGCGGCCGCGGCGATCCTGTCGCGGGGGGGCGCGGCCCGCGGGGCCCACCCCGGGCCGCCGAGGGGGGGCGCCGAACTACCCGGGCCGGGGGGCGGGCCGAGGGCGGGGGACCCCGGG
>JANMHY010000156.1:0-3761 GCA_031375525.1 Burkholderiales bacterium | reverse complement strand
AACGCCAACCCTGCGGCCAGCCCCAGACGCCGTGCGCGCTTCATGACGCCGGCGCCAGGCGGCGCAAGAAATCGGTCTGCGCTTGCAGCACCTGCCACCAGACGCCATAGCCGGCGTCGCTCGGATGCAGGCCGTCGCTGGCGTTGAGCTCGGGCTGGCGCACGAAGGGGTCGTCGTCGCGCTCGTGGAACAGGTTGACGTAGATCGCGTTCGTGCGCGCCGCAGCGCCAGCGACCAGGCGATGCATCTCGCGCGCGCGGTGCGTCATCCACCACGACCAGGGCGCGAAGAAAAAAGGCGCGTTGCCGACATTGCCCGCCGGCATGACGACGACCACGGCGGCGCGCTGGCGCGCCGCCTCGAGCACGGCGTCGATGTCCTTGTGCATCGCCTCTTCGCCACGCAGGCGGATGACGTCGTTGCCGCCGGCTTGCACCAGCACGATGTCGAAGCGGCCCGGCCGCAGCAGTTGTTCGGCGACGTCGGCGAGCAGCGCGCCGTCGCGGGCGCGGTTTTCGATCAGCAGGCGCGGTTGCTGCTGCGCGATCAGCCCGGCCAGGCTGTGCTGCGGCGACGACGCGCCGGTGCCGACTGCGGTGCTGTCGCCAACGATCAGCAGGCGCCGCGTTGCGCTCTCGGGCCGCTGTTCGAACGGCTCGCTGCGCCGTGCCAGTTCGGACGCCTGGCCGACGCGCCAGACTGCACAGCCGGCGCTGGCCAGCACCGCGGTGCCGAGCGCGGCCCACCACAGTCCGCGCGTGCGGCGTGAACGAAAAACATCCGTCATGGCAGACAAGACGGCAATCCGCGTGCCCGGCCGGCCGACACCGCAGGCACAGCGCTTGCCCGAGGTTCTGCGCAGGCGGCCGTCCCGGCCGTGCTCCGTTCACTGCCAGGAGATGAATCATGACGATGCGCAAAGTGGCGATGCCGGTGGTGTTGCTGACGGCCTTGACCGCGTTCACAGGGCTGGGCGGTTGCGACAAGCGCCCGGCTGAGCCGATGCCGCAGACCGGCAGTCCTTCGACCAACACCGCGCCGGCGGCGCCGGCCTCGGCTGCCAGCCGATGAGGCGCTGAGCCTCGCGCGCCGCCGGCAGTTTTGCCGATCGGCGCGTGGCCGGTTGCGGCAAGCGCTGCCGCTCAACCGGCCAATCGGCGTTCGAGCTCGGTCTTGCTCATCGTCGAGCGGCCGGTGATGCCACGCGCCTTGGCCTGCGCATACAGCTCGCGATAGCTGCGCTCGGACGGCGGTACGCCGCTGTGCGCTTGCGCTGCGTTCGCGGGCGGCCGCTGCCGCGAGACGGTGCGCGCCGCGATCGCTTCGGCTTCGGCGACGCCGCGCCCGCGTCGCATCAGGTCTTGCTTGATCTGCTCGTAGTCGCGTTGGCGCTCGTCGTCCGAGCGGTCGTCCGGCATGGCGGTCTCCTTGAAAAGGCGGGGCTCTACCGTGGCAAGCGCCGTGCCGGCAGGCGCCAGACGATCGCGTGGGCACGCGCGTTGCCCAAGCCGCAGTGCAACGGAGCTGTGCGCTCCATGCATTTCGCAACTCGATAAAGGTGTTCCGATGATTCAGATTCCCAAAGCCCTTCGCTTCCTGCTGTTGGCCGCAGCCTCGGCCTCGTTGCTCGCCGCCTGCGGCGGCTCCGACGACGACAGCTTCGACGACCGCGCCGACATCGCCCAGCCGAAAGTGCGCTTCGTGCACGCGGTGCCCGGGGCCCCCAACGTGACGCTGCAGCGCGATGGCGTCGCCGAAACCGGTGCCACCGACGTGGCCTACAAATTTGCCAGCCAGTACTACGACGTCTCGACCCGCGACTACACCTTCACGCTGCGCACGGCCAGTGGCAATACGGAGCTGGCATCGCGCGCCGTCAACGCCGACCGAGGCAACAAGTACACGCTGGTCGCGCTGCCGACCGACAGCGGCGTCGAGCTGCTGCCGATCCGCGACCCGTACAACAAGAGCCTGACCAGCAACGACGCCCGCGTGCGCGTTCTCAACGCCGCCGCCAACGCCGTGCCGTTCGACGTCTACATCACGGCGGCCGGCGCCGACCTGGCCACAGCCACGCCGCGCATGAGCGCACTCGGCTACAAGCAGGTGCTGCCGAGCAGCGGCAATGATTCGGTGGAGATCGCCGCCGGCGCCTACCAGGTGCGCCTGACGCCGGCCGGCAGCAAGACGCCGTTCTTCGATGCCACGGTGACGGCGCCGGCCGACGCCGACTGGCTGCTGGTGGCCCTGCCGGACCAGGCGACGCCGAACTCGGTGCGCTTGCTGCTCGTGCGCTCTGACGACAGCAGCGACGCCACCGACGAGATCACCGCGCCGTAAAGCGCTGCGGTGAACGCTGCTGCTGCCGACTGGGCAGCAGCAGCGGCGCGCGTCAAGCCGGGGCCACGTCGTCGGCGCCGCGTTCGAGGCCCTTTTCCTGCGCGCTGTGCGCGCATTGCACGCAGCAGTAGATCGCCGCTGACGACTCGACGACGTGGCCGAGGATCGCGCAGTCGCAGTGGTTGCAGATCGGCGCCAGGCGGTGGATCGCGCACTGAAAGCTGTCGAAGGTCAGGATGCCGCCTTCGTACATGACGTCGAAGGTGCGCGCCGATTCGTTGGCGCAGACGCTGCAAATGCCCATCGGCCTTTCTCCTTGTTGTCCGTGTAGTGCACGGGCTGGCGGGCAAACGACGTTCCCGCGTCGGGCCGCCTGTGCGTACGGACTGCATGTTGTCCGACAGCGACCGCTCGGCCCGTCCGACACGGCGGCGTGCCGGTGCTGCCTACGCTCTGACCTTCACAAGTGAGCAAGGCATTGCAGTGAGCCACGCCCTGATCGTTGACGACGACATCCATTCGACCACCGCGCTGTCGGCGCTGGTGGCCGACGAGCAGTTCACCGTGGCGGCTGCCCACACCCTGCGCGACGCGCGGCGCCAGATCGCGCTGCAGCAGCCCGACATCGTGCTGCTCGACTTGACACTGCCCGACGGCAGCGGCCTGGAGCTGTTCGACGACAGCGCGCTGCTGGCGCAATCGCAGGTCGTGCTGGTGACCGGCCGGGCCAGCGCCGAGATGTCGCTGCGGGCGCGGCGCGCCGGCGCGGCCGATTGCCTGGTCAAGCCGATCGCGGCGGCGCAACTGCGCGCCATGCTGTCGCGCGTCATGCAGCCCGCGGCCTTCGGCGCCGACACGGCGGCGCTGCAAGTCGAGTGGGTCAGAAGCGGCCGCTTTGGCCACCTCTGGGGCCGCTCGGCGCCGATGCGGCGCGTGGTCCACCAGATCGAGCGTGTGGCCGGCACCGCGGTGTCGGTGCTGATCACCGGCGAGAGCGGCACCGGCAAGGAGCTCGTCGCGCGCACGCTGCATGATCTGAGCCGTCGCCGCAAGCAGCCCTTTCTGGCGGTGAACTGCGGCGCCATCTCGCCCAACCTGATCGAGAGCGAAGTCTTCGGCCACGAGAAGGGCAGCTTCACCGGCGCCGACCGCCAGCACCGCGGCTTCTTCGAACGTGCGCATGGCGGCACGCTGTTCCTGGACGAGATCACCGAGATGCCGCCGGCGCTGCAGGTCAAGCTGCTGCGCGTGCTCGAGAGCGGCAGCTACATGCGCGTCGGCGGGGCCACGCAGCAGCAGGCCGACGTGCGCGTCGTCGCTGCCACCAACCGCGACCCCGAGCGCGCTGTCGCCGACGGCCAGTTGCGCGAAGACCTGCTGTACCGGCTGAACGTGTTCCCGATCGTCATGCCGCCGCTGCG
>JANMHY010000139.1:0-5125 GCA_031375525.1 Burkholderiales bacterium | reverse complement strand
CAGCAGGCTGGCGCTCAGGTAGTCCGACAGCCGGGCTCCAAGTCCCAAGGTGGCTTTGGTTCGCGCCATGGCGGCCTCCCGCAGTTGCGTTGCGAGAGTTTAGGTCAAAAACGCTAAACGAACAGTATTGAGGCCTGACCGCGTTCTCGGTGCTGCCGCTGAAGCTCGCCTCCTATGTCGGGCTGGTCAGCGCGCTGCTCGCCTTCGGCTATGGTCTGTACTTCGTCGTCAAGACGCTGCTGCTCGGCGAGGCAGTGCCCGGGTTCCCGACCCTGATCGTCGTGATCCTGATGCTGGGCGGCCTGCAGTTGCTCGCGATCGGCGTGCTCGGCGAGTACGTCGGGCGGCTGAGCATCGAGAGCAAGCGCCGGCCGCTGTTCATCGTCGAGGACTACCAGCCGGCGGCCGCGTTCGAGCGCCTCGAGGCGCGGCGCGCGTGATGACCGCGGAGGGCAGCGTGCCGCGCGCGCGGGCCGAGGAGCGTGCCGCGGATGCGGTCCTTGCGCTGCTCGTCGCGCTGCTGCTGGTGCGTCTGGCCGCGATGGCATTGCTGCCGCTGATGGACACGACCGAGGCGCGCTACGCCGACATCGCGCGCCGCATGGCCGACAGCGGCGACTGGGTCACGCCGTGGCACGACGACGGCGCGCCGTTCTGGGGCAAGCCGCCGCTGTCGTTCTGGCTTACCGCGGCAAGCTTCAAGCTGCTGGGCATGAGTGAGTTCGCGGCGCGGCTGCCGCACCTGTTGTGCACTGCGGGTGTGGTGGCGCTGGTGGCCTGGCTGGCGCGGCGCAGCGCGGGGGAGGCATTGCTCTCGGTGGCGCTGCTGTTCGGCTCGCTCGGCCTGTACGTCGGCGGCGCCGGCGTGATGACCGACCCGGCGCTGATGCTGGGCACGACGCTCGCGATGGCGGGCTTCTGGGTCGCGCTGCATGGCGAAGACGGCCCGCAGCGCCGCCTCGGCGGCTGGGCATTGTTCGGCGGGCTCGCGATCGGGCTGCTGGCCAAGGGGCCGATCGTGCTCGTCCTGGCCTGCCCGCCCTTGCTGCTGTGGACCCTGGCCTCGCGCCGTGCGGCTCACGCGTGGCGGGCGCTGCCCTGGCTCGGCGGGTTGTTCGTCACGACGCTGCTGGTCGCGCCCTGGTACCTGGCGGCCGAGCACCGTACGCCCGGCTTCCTCAATTACTTCCTGCTTGGCGAACACTGGCACCGCTTCGTCACCCCGGGATGGGCGGGCGACCTGTATGGCTTCGCGCACCGCCGGGCGCCAGGGACGATCTGGCTGTACGCGCTGCTGGCCGTGCTGCCGTGGCCGCTGCTTGCACTGCTGCTGCGCAGGCCTGCTGGCCAGGAGCCTCCCGATGACACGACGGTGCTGTGGCAGCGCTACCTGCTGCTGTGGGCGCTGTGGCCGCTGATCTTCTTCACCGCGGCGCGCAACATCATCTGGCCGTACGTGCTGCCGTCGCTGCCCGCGGCGGCGCTGTTGGGTGCGGGCTGGCTCGCGGCGCGCGAGCGGCAGCGGGTGTTGCGCTGGGTCGCCGGCGGGCTGGCGTTGACCGCCGTGGCCTGCGCCGTGGCGCTCGGCACCGGCTTGTATCGCGGGCGTTTCGATCAGGAGAGTGCGCGCCCGGTCGTGCGTGCCTGGCAGCACCTCCGCCAGCGCGGCGAGCCGCTGCTGTTCGTCGGCCGGCGGCCGTTCTCGGCATCGTTCTACGGCGACGGCGCTCCGCTGCAGGTGGCCGATGCCGCAGCGGCCGCGCAGCGCATCGGCCGAGGCGGCGCATTCGTCGCGATGGCAGGCGGCACGGCGGCGCAGCCGTTGCGCGACGCGCTCGGAGGGCGGGAACTGCTGAAGGCCGGACGCTTCGGGGCCTTCGACCTGATCGTCGTCGAGCCGGCGTCCGATCGTGTGGCGCAGCCAGCGGCGGCAAGCACGGACACGGCGAGGGAGCCGAAGCCTTGAGCCCGTCATCTCCTGCGACCCGCGTCGCAGTGTGCATCGACGACCTCGGGCTGCACGGCGGCATCACCGAGGCCGCGGTCGAACTTGTCGCGGCGGGCCGCGTGTCGGCGCTGGCTTGTTTGAGCGAGGCGCCGGGGTGGCGCGCGGCGGCGGCGGTGCTGCGCGCCGAGGTCGTCGAACGAACCGACCTTGGGTTGCATCTGTGCTTCACGGAAGAATGGTCGCGCAGTTCGCAGCGCGCTTCGTTGACGGTGTTCATCGCGCGCGCCTTCGCGCGCCGGCTCGATGCCGCCTCGCTTCTCGATGACGTGCGTCGGCAGCTCGACGCGTTCGAGGACGCGGTCGGGGCGCCGCCGCACTTCGTCGATGGGCATCAGCATGTCCATCAGCTACCGATCATCAGGGACGTGCTGCTGGCCGAGCTGGGTCGTCGCTACGCGGATACCAGACCGTGGCTGCGCAACACGCTGCCGCCGAAACGGCCGATGCTCGCGGCCTGGTCGAACGCCGACGATCGCAAGCACCGGATCATTGCGGCGCTCGGGGCGGGTCGGTTTCGGGCGCTCGCGCTGCGCCACGGGTTCGCGCAGAACCAACGTCTGCTCGGGGTGTATGGCTTTGAAGGCTCGACGCGGGACTATGCGCAGCGCTGGCAGCGGTGGTCGCGCGAAGCGGGCGACCTCGACCTGCTGATGTGCCATCCCGGTCGGCAGCATGCCTCGGATCCGATCGGTCCTGCGCGGGAGGCGGAACTGCACGCGCTTCGCGAAGCATCCACATGGGAGGCGTGGCTCGACCGTGCACCACGAATCGTGCGGTTGTCGAATCAGGCCCATCACGGCGCCGTTTGAGGGAGAGGCAAGTCGTCGGGTTGGAGCCGCCGGACACAATGCGGCATGCGCAACCCACCAGCCAACGCCGCGGCCCGCATTCCCGCGGGCGTCTGGGTGCTCGGCTTCGTCAGCATGTTGATGGACATCTCCTCCGAGATGATCCACAGCCTGCTGCCGCTGTTCCTGGTCGGCACGCTGGGCGTCAGCGTGCTGGCCGTCGGCGTGATCGAGGGCATCGCCGAATCGACCGCGCTGATCTCGAAGGTCTTCTCGGGCGCGCTGAGCGACTACCTGGGCCGGCGCAAGGGCCTGGCGGTGCTGGGCTATGCGATGGGCGCCTTCACCAAGCCCGTGTTCGCGCTGGCCAACGGTGTCGGCGTGATCGTCGCGGCGCGCTTCATCGACCGCGTCGGCAAGGGCATCCGCGGCGCACCGCGGGATGCGCTGGTGACCGACATCACGCCGCTGGCGATCCGCGGTGCGGCCTTCGGCTTGCAGCCAGTCGCTGGACACCGTTGGCGCGTTCGTCGGGCCCTTGCTGGCCACCGCGCTGATGCTGCTGTGGGCGAACGATTTTCGCGCGGTGTTCTGGGTCGCCGTGATCCCGGGGCTGCTGGCGGTGGCCTTGCTGTCGATCGGGATTCGGGAGCCAGCGCGCGCGATGCCGGCACGTGCCGTGAACCCGGTCCGCCGCGAGGCCCTGGCGCGTCTCGGCGGGGCCTACTGGTGGGTGGTGGCGGTCGGCGCGGTGTTCACGCTGGCGCGCTTCAGCGAGGCCTTCCTGGTGCTGCGCGCCTCGCAGCTCGGTGTGCCGACCGCCTGGGTGCCGCTGGTGATGGTGGCGATGAACCTGGCCTACGCGGCATCGGCCTATCCGTTCGGCAAGCTGTCGGATGCGATGAGCCACCGCACGCTGCTGGCCTTGGGGCTGGTCGTGTTGATCGCATCGGATCTGGTGCTGGCGCTCGCCAGCGGCTGGGTGCTGCTCGGCCTGGGTGTCGCGCTGTGGGGCGTGCACATGGGCATGACACAGGGTCTGTTGGCGGCGATGGTCGCCGACACCGCAGCGGAGGACCTGCGAGGCACGGCTTACGGCTTCTTCAACCTGCTGAGCGGCATCGCGATGCTCGCCTCGAGCGCGATTGCGGGCCTGTTGTGGGACACCTTCGGCTCGGCGTTTACCTTCCACGTCGGGGCCGGATTCGCCGCCTTGACCGTGCTCGGGCTTGCGCTGTTGTCGCGGCCCGAACCCCAACGCGTGCTACCGGGTCATTGACTACCGCACCGGCCTGAACGCAGTCAACTCATCGCCGCTGGAGCAGCCTGGTGCTCTGGGCTGCGCGGATCGGCTGCGCTCAAGACTTGCTGGCACCGGTCGAAGCGGCCTGATGATCAGAGGCCTACCGTAGGCGACCACCATGGCCGGCACACTTCGTCGGGAATGCCGACCCTCAACGAGTCGCAGCCGACTCCAAGGGCCGCATCAAGCCTGCCCGGTGTCGTTGTCGGCGGGTCAGGGGCGAGAAGCACGGCCTTTAAGCTTACGACCCCCCTTGTGCCACTGTCAGCTCTAACGCGACCATTTCGTCGCCTTGTATGTCGCTGATGGGTCGAAAACGGCCGGTGAAGCGAGTGCGGGCGCCACCTCAACTCACTGCGCGCCGGTGGCCGAGCGCGCGATTTGCAGTGCGCCCGCGTCGTCGAGCGTCGACCCCCGTGCCGCCGCCCGCGCCCACCCCTCATCCCCCAGCGCCTCGCGCGCCATCGCCGCCGCCTCCTGCAGCGCCCGCACCTCGTTGGCCTCACGCTGGTGCCCATGCGCCGGATACCAGACATCCGACCATGCCGCCAATTGCGCCGCGGCGTCGTGCTGCCCTTGCCGCGCTGCCAGCAGCGCCAGGTGGTCGACCAGGAAGCCGGCCTGCTCGTGCTGCCACGCCAGCGGCAGCGAGCGCGCGGCTGAGCGCCGTGCGCCGGCATCGTCGCCGCGGCGCAGTTGCGCCGCGCACAGGTTGAGCAGCGCCGTCGCCAGCAGAGACGGCGCGTCGAGTTCATCCAGTTGCGCCACGACGTCATGGCCGAGCGTGATGGCCTGGGCGTCGTCGTCGGCCATCAGCGCGGCATCGACCAGCGACAGCCGGTGGCGCAGTGCGCCGCGCTGGTCGTCGGCGGCCTGCGCCAACTCGAGCGCGCGCTGCGCATGGCGGCGGTACGAGACCACGTCGCCAGCGAAGCCCGCCACGCAGCCGGCGCGCGAGGCGAGCTGTTGGCGCAAGCGCGGCGGCCAGCGCGGCTGCTCGATCGCACGCGCCTCGTCGAGTGCGGC
>JANMHY010000113.1:0-3071 GCA_031375525.1 Burkholderiales bacterium | reverse complement strand
CAGCAGGGCACGATCAGCTTTCGCGGCAAGACCTTCAGCCACATGAACTCGCGCCAGGTGGCCGAGATGGGTGTCGCGCGCACGTTCCAAAACCTGGCGCTGTTCAAGGGCATGAGCGTGCTCGACAACATCATGACCGGGCGCAACCTGCGCATGAAGACCAATCTGTTCCAGCAAGCCATTCGCTGGGGCGCCGCGGAAAAAGAAGAGGGCGAGCACCGCTTGTTCGTCGAGCAGATCATCGACTTCCTCGAAATCCAGGCTTATCGCAAGACGCCGGTCGGCCGTCTGCCTTATGGCCTGCAAAAGCGCGTCGATCTCGGCCGCGCGTTGGCGATGGAGCCCAAGGTGCTGCTGCTCGACGAGCCGATGGCCGGCATGAACGTCGAAGAAAAGCAGGACATGTGCCGCTTCGTGCTCGACGTGAATGACGAGTTCGGCACGACGATCGTGCTGATCGAACACGACATGGGCGTGGTCATGGACATCAGCGACCGCGTCGTCGTGCTCGACTACGGCAAAAAGATTGGGGATGGCACGCCGGATGCGGTGCGCGCCAATCCCGACGTCATCAGCGCCTACCTCGGCACGAGTCATTGATGGGCTCGTTCCTCGAAACCCTGTTCGGCGGCCTGATGGTCGGCATGCTGTATTCGCTGGTCGCGCTCGGCTTCGTGCTGATCTTCAAGGCCAGCGGCGTCTTCAATTTCGCACAGGGCGCGATGGTGCTGTTTGCAGCCCTCGCTATGGCGCGCTTCGCGGAATGGATCCCGCAATTGACCGGCATCGACAACCGCTGGTTCGCCAACATCACGGCCTTCGTGCTCGCCGGCGTCTTGATGTTCGTGCTGGCCTGGGTGATCGAGCGCCTGGTGCTGCGCAAGCTGGTGAATCAGGACGGGGCGACGCTGCTGATGGCCACGCTCGGCATCACGTATCTCATCGACGGCGTCGGCCAGACGCTGTTCGGCAGCAACATCTACAAGATCGACATCGGCATGCCCAAGGAGCCGATCTTCGCTTTCGAATCGGTGTACCCGGGCGGCATCCTGATCAACAAGGAAGACCTGATCGCCGCGGCGATCGCGGCCGCGCTGGTCGCGCTGCTGTCGCTGTTCTTCCAGAAGACGGCCACCGGCCGCGCCTTGCGCGCCGTCGCCGACGACCACCAGGCCGCGCAGTCGATCGGCATCCCGTTGAACCGCATCTGGGTCATCGTCTGGTGTGTCTCCGGCGTCGTCGCGCTGGTCGCCGGCATGATCTGGGGCAGCAAGCTCGGCGTGCAGTTCTCGCTGGCGACCGTGGCGCTGCGCGCGCTGCCGGTCGTGATCCTCGGTGGCTTGACCTCGGTGCCCGGCGCGATCATCGGCGGGCTGATCATCGGTGTCGGCGAAAAGCTGAGTGAGGTCTATCTCGGGCCGATGGTCGGCGGTGGCATCGAGATCTGGTTTGCGTACGTGCTGGCGCTGTTGTTCCTGTTGGTGCGGCCGCAAGGCTTGTTCGGCGAAAAAATCATCGATCGCGTATGAACTTCAGTTTCATTCACCGCAGAGGAACGGAGCACGCAGAGGTCCGCAGAGGAAATTCATTGAATGTCTTCTCTGCGAACCTCTGCGTTCCTCTGCGCCTCTGCGGTGAATGAGACTTGCATCGCCATGCTCTACAGAGAAAACGGTCAGTTCAAGACCACCTACCGCGCCGACCAGCAGATCTTTCCGATCGCGCAGGACCGCATCTTCTTCTTCGCGCTGATGGCCGTGGCCTTCGTCGTCGTGCCGCTCTTCGCCAGCGACTACCTCTTTCGCGCGATCCTGATTCCGTTCCTGATCTTCTCGCTGGCCGCGCTGGGCGTGAACATCCTCGTCGGCTACTGCGGCCAGATCTCGCTCGGCTCGGGCGCCTTCATGGCCGTCGGCGCGTACGGCGCCTACAACTTCTTCGCGCGCGTGCCGGGCATGCCGCTGATCCCTGCGCTCATCCTCGGCGGCTTGTGCGCCACCGCCTTCGGCATCCTCTTCGGCCTGCCCTCGTTGCGCGTTCGCGGCCTGTACCTCGCGGTGGCCACACTCGCCGCGCAATTCTTCGCCGACTGGATGTTCTTGCGCATCAAGTGGTTCACGCTCGACACGCCCTCGGGCTCGGTCGCCGTGTCGAACCTGCAGGTCTTCGGCTTGGCCGTAGACAGCGCCCTCAGCAAGTACTTTCTGTGTCTCGTCATCCTGGTCGTGATCGCGTTGATGGCGAAGAATCTGGTGCGCAGCCACATCGGCCGCGAGTGGATGGCCATCCGCGACATGGACGTGGCCGCGGCCGTGATCGGCATCCGGCCGGTGTACGCCAAGCTGTCTGCATTTGCCGTCAGCTCGTTCATCGTCGGCGTCGCCGGCGCGCTGTGGGCCTTCGTCTATCTCGGCGCGTGGGAGCCTTCGGCGTTTTCGGTGGACTACTCGTTTCGCCTGCTGTTCATGGTCATCATCGGCGGCCTCGGCTCGATCATGGGCAGCTTCTTCGGCGCTTTCTTCATCATCATCCTGCCGATCGTGCTCAACCAGTTGCTGCCCGTGATTGCCGGCTGGTTCGGCGTCGAGATATCCACCGCCGGCGTCTCGCATGCCGAGCTGATCATCTTCGGCGGCCTGATCGTCTGGTTCTTGATCGTCGAGCCGCACGGCTTGGCGAAACTCTGGTCAACCGCAAAACAAAAGCTGCAGTTGTGGCCCTTCCCTCATTGATCTTTCTTTCACCCCAGGAGACGTCCTCATGACCCTGAAATCGATCGCACTCGCCACCGCAGCGCTGTCTGCGCTCGCGAGCACCGGCGCCGCCTTTGCGCAAGCCAAGGAGCAGTTCATCCCCGTGCTGTCGTACCGCACCGGCGCGTATGCACCGAACGGTGCGCCGTGGGCCAACGGCTTCGTCGATTACCTGAAGCTCGTCAACGCCAAAGGCGGCATCAACGGCGTCAAGCTGACCTACGAGGAGTGCGAGACCGGCTACGACACCGCGCGCAGCGTCGAGTGCTACGAGCGCCTGAAGGGCAAGGGCGCATCGTTCGTGCAGCCGCTGTCCAC
>JANMHY010000109.1:0-2016 GCA_031375525.1 Burkholderiales bacterium | reverse complement strand
GATGCAGGAGGTGCTGTCGTCGCTCGTCATCGACACGACGAACGACCACAACACGGGCGACACCGCCAAACGCGTCGCCAAGATGTTCATCGACGAAGTCTTCGGCGGCCGCTACCGGCCGATGCCGACGGTGACCGAGTTCCCGAACTTCTCGCGCCTGAACGAGCTGATGATCGTCGGCCCGGTCAAGGTGCGCAGCGCCTGCTCGCACCACCTGTGCCCGATCCTGGGCCGCGTCTGGATCGGCATCATGCCCAACGAACATTCGAACCTGATCGGCTTGTCGAAGTACGCGCGCATCTGCGACTGGATCATGAGCCGGCCTCAGATCCAGGAAGAAGCGGTGACGATGCTGGCCGACGAATTGCAGAGCCGCGTCAAACCCGACGGCCTGGCCATCGTCATGGAAGCCGACCACTTCTGCATGCACTGGCGCGGCGTCAAGGACGACGAGTCGATGATGACCAACTCGGTGATGCGCGGCGCGTTCCTGAAGGACGCGAATCTGCGGCGCGAATTCTTGTCCCTCTTGTCGAAGAAGAACGGAAACTAGCCATGCTCGTCCGCCTCATGTACGCCAGCCGCGCGGTGCCCGCGGTCGATCAGGAAGAGCTGATCGCGATTCTCAAGAAGAGCAAGCTCAACAACGCCAAGAGCGGCGTCACCGGCGCGCTGTGTTTTTCCGAAGGCGTGTTCATCCAGGTGCTCGAAGGCGGACGCACCGCGGTCAGCAAGCTCTACAACCGCATCGCCAGCGACGCCCGCCACAGCGACGTCGTGCTGCTGAACTTCGACGAGATCGAAGAGCGCCGCTTCGCCGGCTGGTCGATGGGCCAGGTCAACATGTCGCGCCTGAACCCGGCGCTGCTGCTGAAGTACTCCGAGTGCGCCAAGCTCGACCCGTACGCGGTCAGCGGCAAGGTGTCGATGGCGCTGTTCGAAGAGATGGTGGCCACCGCCGCCATCATGGGGCAGGGCTGACTTCTACAGCAGCCTCACGTCCGGCAGCTTGCGCATCGAGCGGTCGAATGTGGCGGTGAACTCGCAGCCGTTCCGGCGGTGCTTGGCAGCCACCAGACAGTCCGAGAAGCCGCAGTTGTGGTGCTCGAACATGTCGAGCGCCATCGCGATCGCGTCGCGGTCTTCGAAGGCGAAAGCTGTTTCATCGAGCAGGCTGCGCACGGCCAGACGCTGCGCAGCTTTGTCTTGCCGGTAGGCCGAGTGCAGCGTCCACAGCGCTTCGGCCAGAACGACATCGGTCACCAACACTGATTCCGGCGTGTTGCCGTGCGCGGCCAACAGCGCATCGATGCGCTTGTTCTGCGCCGGCTCGTCGTTGAGCCACAGACGCAGCAGGATATTGGTGTCGATGCCGATCATCGAGCAGATGAGGCTTTGCTCGCGCGCTTGGCCGGCATGTACTTGCGCGTCAAAGACAGACCCACCGCTTCTCGCTGCCGCTCGATTGACAAAGGTGCGGCATGCGGCGACTTCAGAAGCCCGCGAATGCGCCGCGCATCGGGCTTCACCGCCCGAGCGGTGATCGTGTTGTCTGGCTGCAGCGCGAAGTCGAGCACCGAACCGGCATCGAGCCCCAGCCGGTCGCGGATTTCCTTGGGCAGCGTGAGTTGTCCCTTGCTGGTGAGCGTGGCAAACATGGTTGTTTCCTTCCTGGGCTGAGTACTCCTTACATAATACTAGAAGTAAGGAACCGGCCAGCACGCAGGCCCTGACGACCGGCACTGCGTCAGCTCACCCCAACGCATCCGCCCAAATCGTCCGCGCCCAGTTCCACGCGTAGTTGCCTTCCTGCTCGTTCGGCGCCGTGCTCACGCCGCCCGACCCCGCCACCGTCTTGAAGGTCTTCTCCGCGGCCACGTACGCGTGCACGCCGGCGACGTGGATGACGTTCTTGGCGTCGGAGAAGCTGTAGCAGGTGTTGGTCAGCATCGGCGCCGCGTTGAGCTCCCAGCCGGAGAGTTCGGCGACGATCGCAGCCGCGGCGACCTTGGCGTG